>JAFQLP010000058.1 GCA_017414565.1 Lentisphaeria bacterium
CGGGGGCGACCAATCTGGTCACGGGCATCGCCAATGCGTATCTGGACAGCGTGCCGCTGGTTGCCATCACGGGCAATGTCGCTGTGCCGCTGCTCGGCCGCGACAGTTTTCAGGAGGTGGATATCACCGGCATCACCCGCGGGATCGTCAAGCACAATTTTGCGGTCAGCAAGGTGCAGGAACTGTCCGGCATACTCGATGCCGCCTTTGAAATCGCGTCATCCGGCCGCCCCGGCCCGGTGCTGGTGGATATCCCCAAAAGCATCCAGACCGATGAATGCTGTGAATCGGAATTCACCCGGCAGGAGATCTTCACCCATAAATGGCCGGAACAGGATCTGACCGCGGCGGTCGCCGCCATAACCGCTTCCCGGCGGCCGTTGATCTATGCCGGCGGCGGCGTGGTCGCCTCCGGAGCAGGCGAAGAATTGCGGATGCTGGCGGACAAGATCGCCGCCCCGGTCGCTTTCAGCATGATGGGCCTGACCGCGCTGCCCGCCGGTCATCCGGCCAATCTCGGGATGTGCGGTATGCACGGTTCACAAAGTTCCGCCCGGCTGCAAAGCGAATGTGACCTTGTCATCGCCCTCGGCGTCCGTTTTTCCGACCGGGCCACCGGCGATACAGAAAAATACAAACAGGGAAAAAAACTCATCCATGTCGATATCGATCTTGCGGAGATCAGCAAAAATACCGCGGCCGATGTCGAATTGTGCGGCGATGTCAAAACGGTTCTCGCCGAACTGCTCCGGCTTTTGCCGCAACAATCCCGTCCGGCGTGGCAGCAGGAGGTGGCGGAAGCCAAAAAACTGGACCTGCTCCCGGCGGAACATACGCTTACGCCGCGGACATTACTGCAAACCGTAGCCGGCCATTGTCAGCCGGACACCGTCATTGCCACCGATGTCGGGCAGCATCAAATGTGGACGATGCAGTATTTCCCGTTCCAATCGCCCCGGACCCTGCTCACTTCCGGCGGCCTCGGCACCATGGGATTCGGGCTGGGGGCGGCAATCGGCGGCTGTCTTGCCAATGACCGGAAACGGACGGTGCTTTTTACCGGCGACGGCTCATTCGGGATGTGTCTGCAGGATCTTGCCACCGCCGTTTCGCAGCGTCTTCCGCTGCTGATCGTCATCTTCAACAACGGTGTACTCGGCATGGTGCGGCAGTGGCAGACCATGTTTTATGAACGGCATTATTCCTCAACGACGCTGAACCGGAAAACCGATTTCCCGGCCCTGGCCGCGGCATTCGGCGCGGAGGGCAAACGCGTTACCACTTTGCGTGAACTGGAAACGGCTCTGCAGTCGCTTGCGCCGGATACGCCGACCGTTTTGGATTGCCAACTTGATATGGATGAATTTGTCCTGCCTATGATCCCGCCCGGCGGCTGTGTGCAGGACCTGATAACCCGGAGGAATTGAAACATGGAACGATTTACAGTGGAACTTACTGTGGCCAATCATTGCGGCGTGTTGAACCGCATCACCGGACTCTATGCCAAACACAAATACAACATCGACAGCCTGACGGTCCGCGAAACCGGTGATCCGGACCTGTCGGTCATGCGGATCGTTTCCCGCGGGGATACTTCGGTCCAAAGCCAGATGACACGGCAATTAAGCAAACTTTTTGATGTCAAAACTGTTGTTCTTATGAACAACCCAACGCTCTAACATAAAGGAGAAAGAAAATGAGCAAAATGTACTATGACAGCGACTGCAACCGGGAACTCCTCAACCATCTGACCGTGGCCGTGATCGGTTACGGCAGCCAGGGTCACGCCCACGCCCAGAATCTGCGGGAAAGCGGCGTGAATGTAGTGGTCGGACTTTATGAAAACTCCAAAAGTGCCGCGGTCGCCAAAGCGGATGGTTTCGAGGTTTTGAATACCCCCGATGCGGTCAAAAAAGCCGACTGGGTGATGATGCTGGTCAACGATGAAAAAATGCGTGCCATCTATGAAAGCGGTGTCCGGGATCATCTGCGTCCGGGCATGACCTTGAGTTTCGCCCACGGCTTCAATGTCCACTACAAAGAGATCGTCGCGCCGGATTTTGTCAATGTGGTGATGATCGCGCCCAAAGGTCCGGGTCATACGGTCCGCAGTCAGTTTGTGGAAGGCCGCGGTGTCCCCTGTCTGGTCGCCGTTGAACAGGATGCCACCGGCAATGCCATGGAACTGGCCCTCGCCTATGCCGCCGGACTCGGTGCCGGTCGCGCCGGGATACTGGAAACCACATTCAAAGAAGAAACGGAAACCGACCTTTTCGGGGAACAGACCGTTCTCTGCGGCGGTGTCACCGCTTTGATGCAGGCCGGTTTTGAAACGCTGGTCGAGGCCGGATACAAACCCGAAAGTGCCTATTTTGAGTGCATCCACGAAATGAAACTGATCATCGACCTGGTGGTCAAAGGCGGGTTTTCCTTTATGCGCTACAGCATCAGCGATACCGCCGAATACGGGGATTACAATACCGGACACCGCATGATCACCGATGCGACCAAAGCCGAAATGAAAAAGGTCCTTGCCGAAATCCAGGATGGCTCCTTTGCCCGCAAATGGCTCAAGGAAAATGCCGATGGCAGACCGGTTTTCTCCAAACAGCGCGAAGCCGCCAAAACCCATCTGCTTGAAACGGTCGGGGCCGAACTGCGCTCGAAGATGAATTGGAACAAAAAATGAACAGCCACAAAATAACCCGCGGCGTATCAGCCGCCCCCCAGCGTGCTCTGTTGGGTGCGCTGGGCTATACCCGTGAACAGATGTCCCGCCCGCTGGTGGGGGTCGTCAACAGTTTCAACGAGGTCGTGCCGGGACACCGGCATTTGCCGCAGGTGGCCCGCGCCGTCAAAGACGGCGTTCTGGCCGCCGGTGGCACACCGATGGAATTCAACACCGTTGCCGTCTGCGACGGTCTTGCCATGGGGCACGACGGCATGCACTACAGTCTGGCTTCGCGGGAACTGATCGCCGACAGCATCGAATGTATGGTAAAAGCACATTGCTTTGATGCGCTGGTGTTCATTCCCAACTGCGACAAAGTCGTCCCCGGTATGCTGATGGCGGCGGCCCGGTGCAATCTGCCGTCCGTCTTTGTTTCCGGCGGCCCGATGCTTTCCCTTGACGGCCGGGACCTCAATACGGTGTTTGAAGCCGTAGGGGCGGTCAATGCCGGTAAAATGAACGAAACGGAACTGGCGGAAATCGAGTGTTCCAGTTGTCCCGGCTGCGGTTCGTGTTCCGGCATGTTCACCGCCAACAGCATGAATTGCCTCTGCGAGGCAATCGGCATGGCCCTGCCCGGCAACGGCACGATCCCGGCCGTCTATTCCCGGCGGCTCCATCTGGCCCAAACGGCCGGTATGACGGTGCTGGAACTTTTGAAAAAAGATCTGCGCCCGCGTGATATCATGACGGCAAAGGCGTTTCACAATGCTCTGACCGTGGATATGGCACTGGGGTGTTCCACCAATACCGCGCTGCATCTGCCTGCCATCGCCGCCGAAGCCGGGGTGGATTTTGATCTGCATACGGTAAATGAGATCAGTGCCCGCACGCCCAATTTATGCCGTCTGGCCCCGGCCGGGAAACACCACAGGCAGGATCTGCACCGGGCGGGCGGGGTATCCGCGGTGATGAAAAAAACGGCCCATCTGCTCAAACTTGATGCGGTAACGGTCACCGGTAAAACGCTTGGCGAAGTTATTGCCGATGCCGGAGTCAAAGACGAAGAAGTCATCCGTCCCTATGCTTCCGAGGGCGGGCTGGCGGTCCTGTACGGCAATCTTGCGCCCGATGGCGGCATCGTCAAACGCTGTGCTGTCAGACCGGAAATGCTGCAATTCACCGGACGGGCCAGAGTCTTTGAGTGCGAAGAAGATGCGGTCAAAGCGATCCTGGCCGGTCAGATCGTCAAAGGCGATTGTGTCGTCATCCGCAACGAAGGTCCGGCGGGCGGTCCGGGGATGCGCGAAATGCTCTCCCCCACCAGTGCCATTGCCGGAATGGGGCTGGATGCCGATGTGGCTCTGATCACGGACGGCAGATTTTCCGGTGCCACCCGCGGGGCGGCGATCGGCCATGTTTCGCCGGAAGCGGTATCGGGCGGTCCGATCGCGCTAGTGGAAGAGGGCGATCTCATCAAAATCGACATTCCCGGTTACACGCTGGAACTGCTGGTCGATGAAAACACGCTGGCAGAACGGCGGCGGAACAAAGATTTTACCCCGAAACGCCGCTTGACCGGGTATTTGAAACGGTATGCCGCACTGGTTTCTTCCGCAGATAAGGGAGCAACATTATGCTGACACTGGACAAAGTTTACCGGGCGGGCCATTTGCTCAAAAGCGTGGCCCGCTGCACCGACATGATCGAAAGCAACGGGCTGGTTGATGACTGCGATTTCCGCCTGAAAGCAGAAAATTTGCAGTTGACCGGGTCATTCAAACTGCGGGGGGCGTTTTTCAAGATCGCCTCGCTGCCGCAGGACGGCCGGGAAATCGTTGCCTGTTCCGCCGGTAATCACTCGCAGGGGGTTTCGCTGGCCGCCGGCAAACTCAACCGGAAAGCCGTTATCTTCATGCCCAGCATCGCGCCGCTGTCAAAAGTGGAAGCGACCAAAAAACTGGGTGCCGAAGTCCATTTGGTTGACGGTGTTTATGACGATGCTTATCTGGCAGCGGAGGCTTATTGCCGGGCGCATGACAGCATCTTTGTTCACCCTTTCGATGATGAAGATGTCATTGCCGGTCAGGGTTCGATCGCGCTGGAACTCCTCGAACAGTATCCGGAGGTCGATACCGTGCTGGTTCCGGTCGGCGGCGGCGGTCTGCTTTCCGGCGTGGCCTTCACCCTGAAACAACTGAAGCCGACATGCCGGGTTTACGGCGTTCAGGCGGCAGGCGCACCGGGCATGTGCAAGGCATTTGCGGAAAAACAGGGGGTGACACTGGACAAAGTTTCCACCTTTGCCGATGGCATTGCGGTCAAGACGCCGGGCAATCTGACCCGGGAATTGTGCTGTCAATACGCGGACGGCATGGTAACGGTGAATGACGATGAGATCGCAACCGCGATCCTGACCCTCATGGAAAAACAGAAACTGGTCGCCGAGGGGGCCGGAGCTGTCGGGGTCGCCGCCGTGCTGGCCGGAAAACTTGATCTTGCCGGCCGGCATGTCTGTGCCGTTGTATCCGGCGGCAATATCGATGTCAACATCCTGTCCAGAGTCATCAACCGCGGTCTGCTTTCCAGCGGCAGGGTGGCAGAACTCAAAATCGCCATGCTGGACAAACCCGGCCAGTTGCGGGAGGTTTCCGCGATCATCGCCGATTGCGGAGCCAATGTCATCCAGGTCCGTCACGATCCCGGCGGGGAACACGCCGACATCATCGGCTGTTTTCTCCATATCAAAATGGAAACCCGCAACCGGGAGCAGTTTATGCAGATACGCAAATCGCTTGCCGATGCCGGGTATCAACTGTTGAACTGAAAGGTTTTGCCATGAAAAAAATCATTTCAACCCCCAATGCCCCGGCGGCCGTCGGGCCGTATTCGCAAGCCGTCAAAGCGGGAAATCTGCTTTTCTGTTCCGGCCAGATCGCCCTTGATCCGTCAACCGGAGTGCTTGCGGGCGATGATATCGAAACGCAAGCCGGACAGGTGATGAAAAATATCTCTGCGGTGCTTGAAGCCGCCGGAGCAACATGCGATGATGTGGTGAAAACGACCTGTTTTCTTGCCGATATCAATGATTTTGCCGGATTCAACGCCGTGTACGCCCGCTGTTTCCCCGGCAAACCCGCCCGGAGTTGTGTGGCCGCCGCCGCCCTGCCCAAAGGGGCGTTGGTGGAAGTGGAGGTCACCGCTGTCTGCCGGGAGCCGGATCACGCCTGATCTCGCGGTCCCGGCCCACGGCATTTCCCGCGCGGCATGGCCCGTCATGTCTATGCCGCATCGCATCTTTACCGCCCGCACAAGTGCAGACACCTGCGGGCGTTTTTTTGTACCTTTGTTCCGGCAACGGCACCCGGCTTCAGTCCAGCCCGATATAACCGGTCAACCGCAAAAAATTCATCGTAATCCAAATGTGTTTTCTCCCCTTTTCAACTTCATCCGCCGATACCGTTTTGAAAAAACCGGAAAAATCCCGCCGCGCCGATAGCGGCAGTTGCAAACCGGGGCGGTTGATGATATGTTAGTTCCGGCCGTATGATTCCGACCGGCCGTTTCAACAGCACCACCGGAGGCCCCCGTGACAAAAAAAAGACAGCGGAACATCAGATCCGTGTCCGAAGAAAAACAGCGCGTTCCCTTTTTTCATGCGCTCACCGGCAGACTTTCCGGGTTCTGGCTGCTGGCATTCCTCCCGATACTGGCCGGGACCGGCCGAACCGGCAGTACCGCCGCCGGATTGGGACTGGCATTTGTCGTAAACAGCCTGCTGACGCTTTTGTTCTACCGGGAAGATAAATATCGTGCCCGGGAACAATATTGGCGGCTCCCGGAACTCACCCTGCATTTCTGGGCTCTTCTCGGCGGCTGGCCGGGGGCCATGGTCGCGCAAACGGCATGCCGGCACAAACGCTGCAAAGGCAGTTTTATGATGGTGTTCCGGCTGACTGTCATCCTCAATATCGCCGTGATCGGGCTCCTCTATTTCCACCCGGCCACGGCCGCATACCGGAAAAAAGCCGAAACCCGGCTGTATCATATCTGCCGCGGCACGATGGATTGAATCTGCCGGATACGGCCGGACCGCTGCGGAAATGCGGGATCGCCCGGCGTTTTTTCAGTAGATCCCGGCGGCGATCTTGGATGCCGCCAAAGCCTGCAAAACAGGTTCATCCAGCCGCGTTTCCAGATCGCCGCCGATGCTTTTGACTGTCCGCCGGTACTGATCCAACACCTGCTCCGGGTTCAGCCACGGCGTCATGCCCGCGGCCGCATCCAACTGCTTCACCACATCGGCAGCGATACTGCGGTAACAGGCGGATAATTGTGCCGCCGCATCCCGGAGCGGACTGCCGCAAAATGTCAGATACCGTTCCATGGCGTTGATCAGCAACAACGCCGTCCGCGGATAATGGGAACACATCAGATTCCACGGAGCATCATCCGGCAGGATATGATCGCCGCCCTTGCGGAAATCCGTCCGCAGCAATACCGCCGGCATATCCACCATTTTGGCAAAACAGAACTCCACCACCGTACCGGAATCCGGGTCCGGGCCGTCAAAATTGGCCAGAATCATATCGCAGTTGAACAGCAGTTCAAAATCCGCATCGCGGATGGTGCGGGAAAGCCGCTGACCGGCACCGCACTCCGCCTGCTGCGGCAGACACACCTGATACCGCCCGCCGGAGACCTCCTCCACTGCCTGCGCCAGCAGCAGATTGCCGCCCAGATCTTTGGCATCAAAAAGATCGCCTGCCCAATAAACCTTCAACGCTCTTTCCGCCATTTTCCGATGCCCCTGCCGCTTCCGCCGGTCAAATCATAACGGCGTATTCCCGGAAAAGTTTCAAATACAGCCGGTAGTCTTCCAGCGAAACCGCCGGCGGCGTCTGATGGTCGCAGGAAATCATGTAGCCGCTCTTGCGCGCCACCGGCAGGAGCCGTTCAAATTCCTTGCGCAAAGCCGCTTCACCCAGGTGCATGACCGTTTTGTCGAATCCACCGACAAAGATCTGCTGCGGATAACGCTCGCGCAACGCCGCCACATCCACCCCGGCCATCCGCTCCAGCGGCAGGATACCGCCCAGACCGGCATCCTGGAACCAGCCCAGACATTCGGAAATGTCGCCGTCGGAGTCCACCAGCACCTTGACCCCGTTTTCTTTCAGGATCGGCAGCAGTTGCCGGTAATAAGGGGCCAGGAATTCGTCAAAGAATTCCCGCGAAAGCATGGGGCCGTGATTGTAACTCAAGTCTTCCGCAAAGGTCATGAATTCCGGACGGAATCTGCTGAACATGCGTTCCAGCACTTTGAGCGAAAAATCCACATGATCCTGATTCATCTTGTGCAGCAGTTCCGGCTGATCGTAGAACGACAGCAGATGCGGCTCGATCCCCAGCAGGGTACGCGGGAACCAGAAAAAACCGTCCAGCGTGAACCAGAATGCGACTTCTCCCGCTTCGTGTTTTTCCCGGTAACGCTCGAACCAGTCAAACGAAACCGCATCCGGATTGTGGATACAGCCGCGCTTCCGGAACGCCTCGTATTCCTCCATGGTGGAAAGGATCGGCGCGCCATGGGATGCCGGTCGGGGCAGATCCGGCGTCCGCGGGCTTATCCACTGCTGTACCAACACATCCAGTCCGAAATACTCCTGCCGTTCATACAGGTCCATGCCCCCGGGCATCCCCTCGGTCTCCCAGCGGGCAACGGTTTGGGTCCACCAGGAAGCCCATTCGATCACCGGCAGCCGGTCGGGCTTTTCAAAATTCAATATTTTCCGGATGCGTTCCCGGGTGTTCATTTCTCTCACTCCTGCCATCACTTCTGTTCAACCGTAAAAATCTCACTAAATATACCCTGCACGATGGTGATTGCAAATCATTTTAAGCAGGGAATTCCGATTATTTCAGCGCATGCAAAACAACCGGAACCGACCGGCCGGAAATCAAAAAACGGCACGGTCCCGCGGGGGGGATCATGCCGTTTTCCAGTGCTGTCTGACAGCAGAAATTATTTCTTCAAGCCTTCCGCATAGGCGGCCATGTTGGCCTGCAGTTTTTCCAGCGAATCCTTGATATCGCGGATACCGTCACGGAGTTTTCCGGCTTCGTCGCCCAACTGCTCGGTCAGCGGAATAGCGGCAAGCTTGTCCACTTCCTTCTTGAGTTCGGCGGCTTTCTTTTCGATCGCTTTCTGATAATCTTCGATGACCGCCCGGATCTCGTCAAGATCCATATTCCGGATCTCTTCCCGGATCTGTTCCGGCGTTTTGCTTTCATCGACTTTGTCGCCGCACCCGGCAAGCATCAACGCCCCGCAGAGCAGTGCGATCAACATCAGAATCTTTTTCATTTTCTATCTCCTTTCCGGTTCGTTTCAGCCTTTGCACTGAAAACCTTCTGCTGTTAGTTATACCCCGTCAATCGGGAAATGCAAATAAATGGACGGATTTTTTCCGATATTTTCCTTTTTTTCTTACAAATCAACCTCAACGCGCCAGATCCCGTCCTCCACCGGCACCGAAATCTCAAGACCTTTTTCCGTCCGGACGACCCGTCCGCGGCCGGGAACATCACCGCCGTTGCGGTACGGGCGGATCAGGGTGACAAAACATACTTGATCCAGCCGTTCCGCCGGAGCTGCCCGGAAATGATGTTCTTTGGATTTGGCCAGCAATGCCGGATCGATAACCGGCGGATCGGTCCGGGTGGTTTGCGTCACCGCCAGCCCCTCCGGCCACATCAGATCGATCGTACAGGAGGCATTCCGGTTTTTCACTGTCACCCGGTGCTGATCCCGGATATCAAAGGGGACCGGCGCATGAAGCAGCCATTCCAACCGGGCCGGGCGGGCCGTTTCCAGCCGGTCAATGATCAGAATGGCGGAGGGTTTGCGGAACCGGATCTCCCGCGTGTATTTTTTGACGGTCCCGGCTTCGTAACAATCCGCGGCATCCCCCGCAAACACATCCAACTGCGGCGTGGTCGCCCACGCCAGAACCCGTCCGGTCCGGCCGAAAACCCGCTTTTTCTGCCCTTTGCCATCGACCAGAATGTTGTTCTGGCTCTGGGTGTCCCACATAAAATCCCGGTGGAACCGGGAGCCGTAACAATCCCGGATGCCGGACCGGATCAGCAGCCGGTCCCCGTAGGCGTGGAGCAGAAAACTGTTGGCCGACTCGAATCCGTGGCTGAAATTGCCGAACTGCGATCCGCATTTGACCTGCACCTGTACCGCTTCCGAAGCATGAAGCAGCGATGTATTCATCACCGCAATGCCGTTGCCGCGGAAAAACCGCGAAGCCGGCAGATCCGTCGGGGCTTTACCCGCTACTTTCGGATACTGCGCCCGCAGCATGGATACGTACGACGGCAGCACCGCCGGTTTCTGCCCCGGAACCGTTGCCGCCAGATCACAATACCACTGCCAGTACGGATTGCGGCCGTGCGAAGCAAAAACCGGCAGAGCGGGTAAAGCCCGCGTACTCGAAAAACTTTCAGCAAAATCCCCCCAGCCGTAACCGGTCGATCCGGGCAGGGCACTGTAAAGCAGAAAATCCCCGATGTTGCGGAAATACGGTTTTTCACAGGGATTGATCCGCAGGATATTCTGCATAACATCGCCCCATTCGGTAAAGGACTCCATGTACCCGCGCCAGTAATGAGGGCCTTCGTGCCAACTGCCGTCCGCATCGCCCCACAGCGGATAATGGCAGTAATAGTACAAAAGCGAAAAATACAGCCAGTCCGCCGCCTCCGGGATATCCCCGGCAAAGGCGATCCCGGCTTCGCCGAGAAAATAAAACATCCGGTTGGCATGGCTTTCAAACGGTTCATAAAGCCGCCGCGGACAGAGGATACGGTACGCCTCGGCCCCACGCGCCCGCATGACCTGTTGACAGCGGGCTCGTTCTTCCGGTGTCAGCGCATCGTACAAAAAGGTGTAGCCGCGCGAAACATAACGCAGGATCGGCATACCGGCTTCATCGTTGTATTTCATCGAAGACGGCCCATCGACCCGCCAGTTCAAAATGCCGTTGAGCAGGCGTTTGGCCTCCGCCAGATAATCCTCCCGTCCGGTCATCCGCCATCCGAATGCCAGTTCCGCCATACGCATGGAAACTTGAGTGGCATGGCCGTAAGCGCGCCGCCATGACTTGGTCCACTCCGGCAGACCGCGTTTGCCGACATAGGCATTGGGTTCGGAAATATCGGTCCGGGCGGCCAGATATTTATCGCAAAGCCGGATCATTTTTTCATATTCACCGTTTTCCGCGCTGCGTCGCCGGATTTCCGCCAACTGATCGGGCCGGATGAAAAGCCGGGGATGCCCCGCCGGAATGCGCTTGACAATGGTCTCAAAAACCGGCATACAAAAAACCGTCGCATCCGGCGCGATATCAAAACGGCGGGTCCGGCTCCATGCCCCGGTCCGGCCGTCGTCGCGTTCCGCCCGCACCCGCCAATACCATGTGCCGGGAGCCATCGGCCGGGGTGCCAGCCAGGCATTGAGCGGCAGCGGGCCGCAGCGCATCACCCCCTGCTGAAATCCGGCATCCCGCGCCAGCACCAGTTCGTAACTGACGGCCCGGGGCTGTTCCTTCCAGACAAAAACCGGCGGATTGCCCGTCAGCACCGCCCCGTCTGCGGGCCGGCGGCCCAGTTCCCGTTCTTTCGGAGCCGGCTCCAGAAAGGGAACCTCCTGACGATCCGGTTCCTTTGCCCACACGGGAAAACCCGCCAGCAACAGCAGCAACAGTCGTAAAAATCGCATCGTTCCTCCGAAAAAAATGACCAGAAAACCACATCGGAATGGGAACACTATACACCGGAAAAAAAGACTTGCAACACGACCGGCACGGCAGGACAGAAAAAAAGCCCGGGATCCGGGCAAAAAAAAAATGGAGCGAGTGACCGGAATCGAACCGGCGACAATCACGTTGGCAACGTGATGCTCTACCAGCTGAGCTACACTCGCACCTGGAATCAGATAAAAAATGGAGCGAGTGACCGGAATCGAACCGGCGACAATCACGTTGGCAACGTGATGCTCTACCAGCTGAGCTACACTCGCACTTACGCCACCCTATCTGATGACACCATTTACGATACAGCATTCCTGAAATTTTGCAAGTGCTTTTTTAAAAAATTTTCATTTTTTTCATTTCACGCTCCCGGAAACCATTTTTTGAAAACTTGACAAAAGCATATCCGGTGCTATAATCATAATCAGTACAAAAAACGGTTGTCCTTATGTATGATATTCATTGTCACTTGGTTTACGGAGTCAGCGACGGTCCCGGCAGCAGGGATTCCGCCGTGGCCATGCTGCAGCAGGCCAAACAGAACGGCGTGACCGGCATCAATGCGGTGGCCCATTTCGGGCCGTGGCACGAGTCCCTGCCGGAAATCGTCGGATCACTGCAAGCGGCGGCCGATGCGGCGGGAATCATCCTGCACAGCGGCATCGAATACGATTTTTCCCATCTGCTGGAACACGATCTGGACTGGCGGACCATCGGCCCGCAAAGCCATTATCTGCTCTGCGATTTCAACAGCAGCCGCATCCCGTTTTCGGCCAAAGCCCGATTCCGCGAATTGGCGAGTGCCGGGTACGGGATCGTCATCGTCCATCCGGAAACCCTGTTCGGCCCATCCGAAATCGACACCCTGATATCACTCAAAGATACCCGCGCCGTCATCCAGATCAATGCCGCCAATCTGCTGCCGGATGCGAATCCCCGTGTCCGCTCCATGGCGTGGAAACTGCTCCGGCGCAACCTGGTGGATGCCGTTGCCTCCGATGCCCACCGGCCCGACGGCAGCCGCCGCAACCGGTTGGCCGAGGCGCGTCAGCTCGTTGCCGCCGAATGCGGCAATGCCACCGCCCGGATATTGTTCGATGTCAACCCGGAACGGCTGCTGGTGGATAAAGCCCCGTTTGAAACCGATATCCAGCCCCGGGCGTGGTGGCGTCGTTTCCTGCCGGGCCGTTGACCGTTCACCGGCAGAAGAACGCCCCGGCCACCGCCGACAGCACGATCAACAGCAGCAGCGGCAGTTTGGTAAAGCGGAGCAGCAGCACCGTGGCCGCGCAAATCAGCAGACCGCCGGGCAAAACCGCAACATTTCCGGGCCAGTTGAACCGGCACAATTCCTGCCACGGGATCGGGGCCGTCAAAACCGATATGCCGAGAAACAGAAATACGGCAAACCACACCAATGCCAGTGCCGCCACCCGGACACCGCCGATCCCGGCCTGCAGCCACGGGGATTCCTTCCAACGCCGCATCCAGGTCACGGCCAGATACCCCAGGATCAGGGTGGGAACCACCATACCGGCCGTTGCGGCGGCCGCCCCCGCCACGCCACTGTTCAGATAACCGACATAGGTGGCGCAGTTGATCCCGACCGGCCCGGGAGTGGTCTGGGAAATCGCCAACAGATTACCGAATTCCGCCATGGACAATATGTGCCGGTCTTCGACAAAACTGGTGATCAGAAGCGGGATCAGCATATAGCCGCCGCCGAAACACAGCAGGCTGAATTTACAGAATTCCCCGAACAGCAACAGCAAATTCAGCATGATCCGTCCTCCTTCTGCCGGGCCGCCCGTTTCAGCAGATATTCCGTCACGCCAAACCGCACCAGCCCGAGCGGGATCGCTATCAGGATCAGCAGTGCCGGATGCACCCCCGCCAGAGCCGCCGCCAGCATACCAAGCCACACCAGCACATCCGGCCACCCTTTGACGGTACGCCGGGTCAGCCGGATGGCGGTCAACAGGATCAGCCCGGTCACACAGGCTCGGATACCGGCAAATGCGCCGAGCAGCCACGGGGTCCGGGGATCAAGATTCGGAAAACAGATGGCAATGATCAATATCACCACAAACGACGGTGTCACCGCCCCGAGCGCGGCCGCAACCGC
>JAFQLP010000059.1 GCA_017414565.1 Lentisphaeria bacterium
AGTTTGCGTTTTCAATCATTGGCAGAACGCTGCTGACGGAAAAGATACCGGTAACGCTTGAGGAATTTCCGGATATTGCTGCGGACCGCCGCCGGCAGCGGTGCCCGGGTGGTGAACCGGGAATAGGCGGCCAGTGCGGAATCCACACAATCCGCACAAATACTGTCATCGCGGCGGCAGATCAGGAAACTGCTGATCAGTCGGGCGATCTCCCGGGCCCGGAGATCCACCGGGACGGAACCGGGAAAGATTTTGGCTCCGTCCAGGTCCATCAGGCCCGGACGGTTGTCGTTGTCGAGGTAGATGTTCCGCAGATTGAGGTCGCCGTGAAAGAATCCCGCATCGTGGTATCCGGCCACCATCGGGATCAGGGTGCGGCACAACAGTGACCATGCTTCGCCGGACGGCATTTCCCGGCAGACCTGATTCATGAACCGGGTCTGCGGCGGGAGCAGGCAGGTGATGAGATATTCCCGGATGCGGAAGCCGCGCTGTTCTGTGAATGCCGCCAGTACCGGCGGCGTGGGGATGCCGATGGCGGTAAGATGAACAGCGGCCCGGCGGGCAAGTTCCGGTCGCGGCGTTTTGAAACGGCGGCGCAACTGGGTGAAAAAGCCCGGCAGATTGTAGCGTTTGACAAACAATCCCCCGGCCGCGGCGGCCGTGACCTTTTTCCGGTTTTTCAGAAAACGGCAACTGCTGCTGTTGAGTTCACCGCACAAAGCCGGGAGGCCCGCCGGAGAGCAATCGGTACGGGCAATGCCATGCAGCCGGCAGCCGTTTTGGCTGACGGTGAAATTTTTGAATGTTTCTGCCATGTTTTTCCCACCCGATAACCGCCGGTCATGGCGGAGATGTTTTTTTCTGTTGTACCCGGCTGCGGTATTCCGTCCGGCATTCCGGGGGCCGGGAAACGGTCGCAGATACTATACATCGCGATGCCGGACAGAGCAAACAAAAAGTCATTTTTCCGGCTGGGATTTCTTGAAAAAAAACGGTACGGGCATTATTTTATGAAAAGGTTTGTCCCGCCGCTGTGCCGGGACGGGCCGGTACGGTTTTGACCACGAAGTTTGCTATATTGACGCTCCGGAAGGAGAAAAACAAAGGAGAGAGTATGAAACGATCGTTGCTGCTGCTTGCGGTTGCGCTGCTGGGGATTTCCGCAGCAGCCGAAGACCGGCGGGTCAAGCTGATCAATCAGGCCGAAACGGCGGTGTTCCCCGCCCGGATGAAGGTCATTGATCACAAATTCTTTTACGGCGGAAAAGGCGTTATGTTGGCGGATGATGCCGCCTCCACGATGCAGAATCCGGACCGGAACGATCCGGATCTGACCTTTACCTTCGATGTGAAAGAGCCCGGCCGTTACTGGGTCGTTTCCCGTGCCGCCACCTTTGGCGATGCCCGCAAACTGATGGCCAAGGCCGCTTCCAAATACGAATCGTTCTGCATCCGGCTTGCCATCGACGATGATTTTGTCCGTGAACGCGTGCTGATCTCGCCGTGGGAAAATCAGGACAACACCCAGCGGGAACTGCTCCGGGTTTCTCTGACGGCCGGTACCCATACCATCCGGGTGTGGCTCCCGAAAGGTTGCGCGCTCGACAGTTTGTCCCTTTATCCCTACAATCCGCCGGCCATCCCGGAAGCCGCCCGGAATTATCAGCCCAAAGTCGTGCCCGGCAACGCCCATCCGCGGATTTGGGCCACGCCGGAGACGCTGCCGCAGATCCGGGCCAATCTGACCCATCCGACCCACCGGAAAGCCTGGGATCAGATCCGGAAAGCTGCCAATACGCCGTTTGAATACAAGGCCGTTACCGGTGCCGAAGCCCAATACAACGGCCCCCTGCATGTGATGGCGGAAGCCCGGGCGTTTGTTTATCTGATGACCGGCGACAAAGCCAAAGGCCGGGAAGCCGTGAACTTGATGACCGCGTATCTCGGCGCGATCGAATTCGGCAACATGCTGGATATCACCCGCGAACTGGGGTCGGCGATCTATACCGGTGCGCTGGTCTATGACTGGTGCTACGATCTGCTTTCTGAAGAGGATGAACGCATTTTGCGGACCAATCTGCTGCGCCTGGCCGAAGATATGGAAATCGGTTGGCCGCCGTTCCGTCAGCCCATCGTCAACGGGCATGGCAACGAAATGCAGGTCAACCGCGACCTGCTGGCCATGTCGATCGCTCTTTACGGCAAAGAATTCGAGGCGTACCGGCTCTGTTCCTGGCTGATCATGGAACAGTTGGCTCCGCTGCGCGCCTTTGAATATGTGAGCAACCGCCACAATCAGGGCGTCAGTTACGGGACCTACCGTTTCGGTGCCGAAATGCGCGGGGCCTGGATGATGCGCCGGATGAGCGGCAAAGAAGTTTTTGATCCCAATATCAAAACGCTCGGCTGGTATTTCCTCTATTACATCCGTCCGGACGGCGCGATCCTGCCCGAAGGCGATGGTTCGCTGTCGAATTCCCCGTGGAGCGGCGGCGATACCAGTTTCCTGATTTACTCCTATGCCGCCAATCCGGTTTTCAAAGCGGAATTTCTGCGGCAGAAGGCGACTGCCGCCGATAATGTGCTGTTTTTGACACTGGATGATCCCACCCTGCCGGCGATCACGGAGGAAGAACGGAAAAATCTGCCGCTGACCCATTATTATCAGCCGCCGTTGCCCGGTATGATCGCCCGTACCGGTTGGGATATCGGGCCGTATTCCAACGATGCCATGGTGTCGATGCAGGGCGGGGATACGCATTTCGGCAACCACCAGCACATGGATGCCGGTAATTTCCAGATCTACTACCGCGGCATGATCGTGGCCGACCTCGGTATTTATGGTTTTTACGGCACGCCCTACGACATGGGGTTCAACAAACGCTCCATTGCCCACAGCGTGATGCTGCTCCATGACCCGGCGGACAAAAGCCACCGTTACAATGACGGCGGGATGCGGATGAATCAGACCTATCCGATCACCGTGGCAGATACCCGGAAAGCTTCGATGCGGCAGGGTAAAGTGCTGGGGGCTTTCATCGGTCCGGACAAAAACCGGCCGGTCTTCAGTTATCTCAAAAATGATCTTACTCAGGCCTACTATGGCAAAGCCGGGGCCTATTTCCGCAGTTACTGCTTTGTGAATCTGGGGATGGAAAAACATCCGGGGGCGTTGCTGGTGGTTGACCGGGTGACGCCGCGGGATGATTCCGTCCGGGAATACTGGTCGGTCAATACGCTGGCCAAGCCGGAACCGACAGCGCAGGGGATCGAAGTCCGCTCGATCCGCGATGTCCTGCCGGGCAAAGTCACGCTCTCCATGTTCCTGCCGGAAAAATGGAAGCGCGAGATCGTCGGTGGTCCGGACGGGAGTCTGACCAATGTGTTCGGGCAGGAATTGCGGCCGCCGGCCGCATCTTCGCCGCTGGCTACCGGCTACCGTACCACATTTGCTCCGGCGAAACAGGGCAAGAGCGATGTTTATGCGGCCGCCATGGTCATTGCCGATGACAATGCGCCGGAATTGCCGGTCCGGTTCCGGAACAGTGACGGACGGGCGATTTTCCAGCTGCCCGGTTATACCGTGTGCCTGACCACCGCCGCTGAACGCAGCAGCAAGCCGTTCCAGTTGGAGGTGAAAGAAAAATCCCTGGTCCTGGCCGATGGCGTCACTGACGGGGCATGGCAGGTTTCCGGCAATGGCCGGACCCGGACATTTGCCGCCGCGGATGGCGGTACGCTGGTCATGGATCTGGAACCCGGTGTGTATCAGATCGCCCCTGCCGCCGCCGGAAGTCAGGCCGAAGCCATGCCGGTGATCGCCGCGGCTGAACGGCCGCTGCCGAAGCCGGGGATCTATGTGGGCAGCCAGCGTAAAGAAGCCGCCACCATCCGTCAGGGCGAGGTGCTGTATGTGCCGGTCACGGCGGTTGCGGAGGATTTCAACATGGAATGCCGGACTGCGGCACAGGGATTGCAGATCAAAGTGCAGGGCCGGGATTGGGAATTCCGGGCGGACGAGCCGGAGATCCGGGTCAGCGGCAAAGCCGTCCGGATGCCGAACCGTCCGATCGTCAGAAACGGTGTCTGGTATTTGCCGGATTATCTCCTCGGGGCCATGGGCAGCCGGCGTTTTGCCCGGGAACTGGGGTCCGGTAATGTGCTTTTCAGCGGGCAAACCATTGACAATGGCGGCCTGCTGTGGCTGGACAGCAATTGCTCCATGACGCCGGATGACTGGGCGATGATCACCCGGAATGAACTCAGCAAGGGTGCCAATTACTGGGCCGCGGTCGGCAAAGGCGTTACCTTTACCGCCCATTTCGTGGATGCCAAGATGCTGGATGCTGTCGGCATTGCCTGGCTCAACGGCGGGATGCGGAAGGCCTTCTTCAAACTGGAGGTTTACGACGGTACCAACTGGAAGACGGTTTATGACGGCACCAGCCGCCAGACCTCGGCACTGGAATACTATGAATTTCCGAAACAGCAGGTTTGGGGGATCCGTTTTACCGGTAACGGCAATACGGTCAATGGTTGGAACTCGATCATTCAGTTCAAAATGCGGGATGCCGAATAATCCTGTTTGACGACCGACAGCCGTCCGGTCACCGCCGGGCGGCTTTTTTGTATCGATTTCGGGGGGGGCGCGCGGAAAAAATACCGAAAAGAATGATTTTTGATATTGATTTTTGAAAAACAGGTGCTATTCTGTTAACCAGGGCGCATTGCGTGGGAATGTTTTTTCACAAACAAAAACAGGAGGTGCGGGACGATGAGAAAGGTTCTCTGTTGGTGTATCGCGTTGATGTTGGGAATGACGGTTTGTGGAGCAGATCTTTATGTGAGCCGGAGCAACGGCAAAAAGAAAGGCCCGGGGACCAAAGAAGCTCCCTACAGAGCCATCAGCGATGCCGTGAGCAAGGCGCAACCCGGTGATACCATCCATGTCGCCGCCGGAACCTACACCGGTAAACTCGGTGCCAGCGAGATCGTGATCGACAAGGCCGTTACGATCATCGGCGGGTACAGCGAGGATTTTTCCGTCCGTGATGTCGTTCAGTATCCGGTGCTGATCCAGCCGGTCAACGACAAAAACGATACCAAGGGGATCGGGCTTCTGACATTGAACCCGCCGGCCGGTGCCGGCCCCGATCTGGTCATCGACGGTTTGGTTATCGATCAAAGTTACATGAACAGTTATCACGATGTAAAGGGAAAACCCGAAGGCGTTGAAACCGGTATGTGGCTGGAACCGCCGGCCAAAGGCTCCAAAGATAAATTCGCTTCGGCCAAGAGTTATTCCATTTACAAGCCGACCGCGAACCGTTTTGAAGGCAATATCATCATCCGCAATTGCGTGATCGCCAATGCCGGGAATTACGGGATCAATATTTCCCACTTCAAGGGGGATGTGAAGATCCTGAACAATATTTTCATTGCGTGCCGTATGGAGTCCTGCGATGTGGCCAACTCCAACGCGCAAACCGGGGCGGTGACATGCGAATTCGCCAATAATACGGTGCTGTTTACCTGGAGCCGTACCAATGATCTCGGGGATATGGGATACGGATTCCGCTGCCGGGAAAAAGTTACCTCCAACATTCATCACAACATTTTCGGGCTGAATGTCTTTACCGGGGTCGGAAATGACAAGGGAGATCCCCGTACCAAGAACATTTCGCTCGACAACAATGTGTTTTTCCTGAACAAAAAGTCCGATGTCACCGTGGTCAAGAGCCCCAGCATCCTGCATCTGATGGTGGATGCCGAAGAATTTGAAGACATGGTCGATTTCCCGGGTATGGAAAGCGTGGAGGACAATGTGTCGCTGAAAGATCCCGCTGCCTTCAAAGGCCGGATCAATGAAGCGTATCTGACGGCATTCCTCAATGCCTCCTACTCCGAAAAACTCGATTACGACGAAAATTCCCCGGCCAATCTGTTCCGTGCCGCGCTGGGCATGAACAAAGTCGGCAAGATCACCACCAAAGTTTCCATGTACGGCAACCGTTATCCGCTGGCCGATGCGTACAAGCTCTTTGGCGCATTGAGTGAATACGGTGCCCAGCCGGTCAAGTAAGTTGTTTCAGCAAAAGATAGAGCGATCCCGTCAAACCAAAGGAGGTTATATGGATTTCAAAGCTGTTATCGAAAATGCCCGGACGATCGTCACCCAAAAGTATTATTGTTTTGATGGCCGCGCCGGCCGTCAGGAATTTTGGTACTGGGTACTGGGTACTGGCGTGCTTTGTTGTCAGTTTTGTCCTTGGCATTATTCCCTTTGTGGGAAAATATCTCGCTTCGCTTTTTTCGTTGGCGGTGCTGCTGCCTTCATTGGGTATCACGGCCCGGCGTCTGCACGATCTCGGCAAGTCCGGCTGGCTGCTGTTGTTGAATCTGATTGTTCCGATCGGTCTGTTCATCGTGTTGATCCTCTGCATTCCGGAGGGAAGCAAGGAAGCCAACAAATACGGCGATCCGGTCGCATGACCGCTTGACAGAAACAGAAAAGGGGCTGTTGCCGAACCTCAAAAAAGGTGAGCAACAGCCTTTTTCTATTGTTTGCGTTGATGTTTGAGATTTTATCAAAAAGTTGGAATTGTTTTTATCAGTGACGATAAAAACAATTCCGCTGAAAGTTTTGGGAAGATGGGGTGCGGGGAAGATAACCTTTTTTCAAAAAGGTGTCTTCCCCGCAAAGCCATTTGGCAACAGCCTCTTTTTGCTGTCCGGATGCCGGTCGCTGTATGGACCGGGGCCGGTGAAATGCCGCATTAGCGGCGGGCGGCGAAATCCTGATCGGCCAGATCCGCATAGGAGCGGATGATGGCGATCTCTTTGGGATCATAGGGCCGCAGGTTGGGGCGGATCAGGTCGTGCTGCCATTTGGTGAAATCCAGATCGTCGGCTTCGCCTTTTTCCCACGATTTCCAAATGCCCTCCCACGGTTCGTAGGTTTGATAAAGGCCCGCCACAAAACCCCAGTTCCAGCAGGAGACTTTTTCCAGGAAAAAGAGCGGGAAACACTCCTGCACGGTATTGTGCTGGATGCGGTGGAGCCACTCGGTATTGAGCAGCGGCCGGTTGTGTTTCTTCAATTCGTGAAGCACCCGGATGTTGCAGTCGTAATCGGCATAGTTGTGATACGAGATCACATCGGAAAGTTCCAGAGCCGTCTGTTCCGCCGGGGTGATATCGCTCGGGACATGCCAGATGCAGGTGGTCAGCGGCTGGATCGGGTCGCAGGCACGGGCAACTTCAAAGATCCGTTTGACATGGGGCACCGAGATCGTGCCGCGGTTGTTGTTGCCCGGTTCATTGAAAAGATCCCAGACACAGATCCGCGGATCATTGCGGTATTTTGTGATGATCTCCCGCACCATATCAAAGAAAATTTCCGCCGTTTCCGGTTCATCCAGCAGACTGTGCCCGACGGCATCGGGAAAGGTGCCGTGCTGGGAATATTTACGGCCGCCGTGGTAGCCCCAGTCGAAGACCTGTTCCCCCAGATGCGGAGCGCGGTAGTGTTCATTTTTGGGAACGGTGCAGTCGTTGCCGAAACAGACCATGACCAGTTGACCGTATTTGGCCGCCAGCGCGATAAAGCGTTCAAAACGGACCAGAAAGGAGTCCCGTTCTTCGCGCCACACCGGCAATTCCAGATGGATGCGGATCGAATTGTAGCCGATCTTCTGCATGACTACGAATTCCCGTTCAATGGTCTCAAAGTGTTTTTCCGCATCCAGTGCCTGCCACATGGCGATCCGGTTGGCACAATCGGCGGGCATGTAATTACAGCCGCGCATCCACGGCATAGCGGCGTACCATTCGTTGGCGCGGGCACAACTCCATTTTTCCATTTTTGACATTGGTTCCGAAACTCCTGTTTATTTGGTTGGGGATTCTCCGCGGAGCAGGTCGGCAAAGGGCAGCAGCATGCCGCCGAGCGCGTTGCCGGCCGTCATGATGCCGATGCATCCCAGAGATTGCCAATTCCACACCGCCGCCGCCGAAAAGTAATACATCCCGGCGATGCTGTGTTCAAAGCCGCTCAAAATAAAGACCGAAACGCACAGAAACACCATCAGGACCCGGGCCATTTCCGGCAATCCGGTTTTGCGGAATGTTTCCACCGCCACATACATCAGGATGCCGCAGAAAAAGGCCAGTATGAGGATGCTCCAGGGGGAATCTGCGAGTTTGGCCTGACATACCAGATCCACACGGTTGGCAAATCCGGCGAAAGACCGGCTCTGCCGGATCAGGCTGCCGACCGCAAAACAACCGGCGAAATTGCCCAGCCAGATGATTGCCAGTTCACCGGAATACCGCACGATATCCCGATTGCGCTGATTGGCCCAGTAGCCCACCGCGCCGGTGAAAAGTTTGAACCGGTAACAGATGATGGTGAGCAGGCCGAATGCAAAGAGAAACGGACCGAGCAGGGGGTTCGGCGTGGCCAGATAGACCGTGCCGGCAATGCCGATGAACACCCCGGCCATGACGGCGTTGCAAAAGCAGATGAGAGAGTTTTTCATGTTGTTGATTCCTGATTTTGGTAAGGAATGGGGAGCCATGTTTTGTTTAAAATAGGACGGAAAGAAAAAAAAACAAGCCATTCTGTTTGGACGGGCGGGGTAAATTTGCAAAAACATCGTTTTTACTGTATATTCTTCCGTTATTTTTATCCGTTTTCAAGGAGGTTGAAGATGTTAAGAAAAGCAGTGTTTCTGGTATTGGCGACGGCGTTTTTTGTGATCCCGCAGATTTTTCCGGCGGCCCGCAACTGGGCTCCGGGGCTGGCGGTACTGGCCGGGATCGTTTTTTCGGTGAGTTGCGGAAATCCGTTCCGGGAAAAGACCGGCCGGATCACATCGCCGATGCTGGGCGCGACGATCGTCGGCATGGGGTTCGGTATGAACCTGATGGAGGTACTGCGCGCCGGCGGCAACGGGTTTCTTTACACGCTGATCGGGATCGTGCTCGGGATCGGGTTGGGCGCTCTGCTGGGGCGGCTGCTGAAGATCCCGCGCAATGCCGCGTATCTGGTGGGGGTCGGTACTTCGATCTGCGGCGGCAGTGCCATTGCGGCCGCGGCTCCGGTGCTGAAAGCCAAACCGCATGAGATCGCCATGGCTTCGGCTACGGTTTTTGCCTTGAATGCCGTGGCATTATGGGTGTTTCCGGCGCTGGGACATTGGTTGGATTTCAGTCAGGTGGAATTCGGCTATTTTGCGGCACTGGGGATCCACGACACCAGTTCGGTGGTGGGCGCATCCATGGCGTACGGCGAAGAGGCACTGCAGGTCGGTACCACGGTGAAACTGGCGCGGGCGTTGTGGATCGTGCCGGTGACGCTTTTTCTGACCTGGTTCGTTGCCGCTCCGGAGGAGGGGAAGCGGAATTTCAAACTCAAAGTGCCGTGGTTCATTCCCGGTTTTATTGCCGCTGCCGCGCTGGTCACCTGGCTGCCGCAGATCCTGCCGGGCACGGCGGATGCGGTCAGCATGGTCGGCGGGGGGCTGAAAAATATCTCCAAATACCTGATGATCGTGACATTGTTTCTGATCGGTGCCAATTTGAGCCGGGAAAAATTGCGGGAATTGGGGATGCGGCCGGTTTTGCAGGGGATCATTCTCTGGCTGGTGCTGGCAACGGTCTGGTGTTGCAGCATCCATTTCGGGTGGATAAACTGCGTCCGCTGAACCATGCAGATCACGGTTTTGGCCGATCAACCGGCACCGGCCCCGCTGACCGGGGAATTCGGGTTGTCGCTGTTGCTCCGGCAGAATGGCTGGATGTGGCTGTTTGATACCGGGGCGGGGGCGGCGTTGCCGGATAACCTGAAATGGCTTGGTATCGATCCCGCAGAGATAACGCAGGTGATCCTGTCGCACGGGCATTACGATCATACCGGCGGATTGGCGTGTTTGACCCCGCAGAGGATCTGGTGCGGGGAAAATATCCCGGCCCCGCAATACAGTCTGCATCACGACGGA
>JAFQLP010000060.1 GCA_017414565.1 Lentisphaeria bacterium
CGTGGCATTCAGCGATGACGGCGGCTGTGTGCAGGATCATGCTCTGATGCGGCACATTGCGGAATATCTCAAGCCGTTCCGGTTGCCGATCCTTGAACATTGCGAAGAAAAACAACTGGCCGCCGGTGGTGTCATGCACGAAGGCAAATGGTCGGTGCTGCTCGGTATGCGCGGCATGAGTGCCGCCGCCGAAGAATTGATCATTGCCCGGGACATTCTGCTGGCCCGGATGACCGGGACCCGTTTCCACATGCAGCATGTGAGCACTGCCGGCAGCGTGGAATTGATCCGGCAGGCCCGCAAAGAAGGTCTGCCGTTCACCGGCGAAGTCACGCCGCACCATCTGTCGCTGACCGATGAATGTGTCAAGACCTACGACACCAATTACAAAATGAATCCGCCCCTGCGTTCGGAAAGCGACCGGCAGGCCCTGCTGGCCGGTCTGGCCGACGGCACGCTGACGGTGATCGCCACCGATCATGCGCCGCACACGGAAACCACCAAACTGGTGGAATTCGATGCGGCCCCGTTCGGCATTATCGGGCTGGAAACCGCGTTGGCGGTGTCGCTGACCTACCTCTACCATACCGGTGTGCTGACATTGCCCCAGGTGATCGCAAAACTGACCAGCGGTCCGGCGGAAGTCATCGCCAGCAAGGCCGGCACACTGGCCCCGGGCTCTCCGGCGGACATCACGGTATTTGACCCGGACCGGGAATACACCGTTGACCCGGCGAAATTTTATTCCCAGTCGCGCAACACGCCGTACGGCGGCATGAAACTCAAAGGCGTGGTGCATCACACCTTTGTGGACGGCCGTCCGGTTTTCCGCGACGGGGCCATCCTTTGAAAAACCGCGTTTCCTGTGCTATATTATATGTGAAAACAGCAAACGCAATAGAAACGAGTAATCAGGAGTCTGTATCATGTCTCTTTTCGGATTCAACAAATATCTGACCATCAAGTCGGACAAGACCGCCCCGGTCCCCGCGGAAAAAGCCGCCCCGGCGGAGGCCCCCTCCTGGAAAAAATGCAGCAAATGCAGCCAGACGCTCTATCCCGACCAGTTGGAGCAGAATCTCTATGTCTGCTGGAACTGCGGCAGCCATCAGGCGATGAATGCGATCAAACGCATCGAATTGCTGACCGATGCCGGTTCTTTCGTGGAAATGGATGCCGGGCTGACCTCCACCGACCCGCTCAAATTCTTTGACTCCAAAAGTTATGCGGACCGGTTGCAGGAAAGCACCTCCAAGACCCGCATGAACGAAGCCGTGGTCTGCGGCACCGCCACGCTGGGCGGCCGTAAATTCGGGATCGGTGCCATGGACTTCCGTTTCATGGGAGCCAGCATGGGTTCCGCGGTTGGCGAAAAGATCGCGCGGCTGATCGAAAAATGCACCGCCGAGAAACTCCCGGTGGTGCTGGTTTCCGCTTCCGGCGGGGCCCGGATGCAGGAAGGCGTTTTGAGCCTGATGCAGATGCCGAAGACCTGCGGCGCGCTGGAGCGTCACCGGGAACAGGATCTGCCCTATATCGCGCTGCTGACCAATCCGACCTACGGCGGCGTCACCGCCAGTTTTGCCACGGTCGCCGATGTGATTCTGGCGGAACCGGGTGCCATGATCGGTTTTGCCGGTCCGCGCGTCATTCAGGAAACGACCAACTCGAAATTGCCGGAAGGCTTTCAGACTGCGGAGTTTCTGTTGGAAAAGGGGCTGATCGACCGGATCGTTGAACGGAAAAATCTTCGTCGTGAATTGACTTTGCTCCTTGAATATTTCCGTTGAGCATGTATAATACTGTAACAACCCGAACCGGGATGGTTTCGAGGTAGGACAGATCGGACATTTTGCCGGGTCGGACCCCGTGCGTTGTCGTTATGCCAATCGAGTCAGGTGGGGAACCAAGCAGTTCTACGCAAACACGGCAGGCGCCGCGGGTAATCTGATCCGGTTTTTTTCTTTTACACTTAAATGGTAAGGATGGAACATGCAACGAATTGACGGCCGGGCTGCCGATGAACTCCGCCCCTTCAGTATTTCCGGTGATTTTCTGCTTCACCCGCTCGCGTCGGTGTTGGTCCAATGCGGCCGGACCCGTGTGGTCTGCGCGGTCAGTTGTGAACACAAAGTCCCATCCTGGATGAAGGCCCAGCAGATCCACGGCGGCTGGATTACCTGTGAATACAGTATGCTCCCCGGCTCCACCGGTGAACGCATCCGGCGCGAAACGGCCGGCGGCAAACCCAATGGCCGCAGTCTGGAGATCCAGCGGCTGATCGGGCGGTCCATGCGTTCGGTGGCCGATCTGGAGGCATTGGGCGAGCGCACCTTTTACTGCGACTGCGATGTGATGGATGCCGATGGCGGCACCCGTTGTGCCAGCATTTCCGGTGCGGCGGCGGCGTTGATGCTGGCGGCCCGGAGCAGCAAAACGGCCGGCTGGTTCCCCCGCCCTCCCCTGAAAGAACTGGTGGCCGCAGTCAGTGTCGGTATCATCGACGGTGAACCCATGCTCGATCTGTGCTACGAGGAGGATTCCCGGGCCGAAGTGGATATGAATGTGGTCATGACCGAAAGCGGGCGTTTTGTGGAATTGCAGGGCACAGCGGAGCGCGCCCCCTTTGACCGCCGACAGTTGAACACCCTGCTGGAACTGGCGGAACACGGTCTGAAACAGATTTTTGCGGCCCAACGCCAACTTTTGGAGGTTTTTTGACATGGCGGAATATCAAGTCATCGCCCGCAAATGGCGGCCGCAGCGTTTTTCGGATGTCGTGGGCCAGCAGCATGTGGTACAAACGCTGATGAATGCGATCCGGCAGGACCGGACGGCTCATGCGTATCTGTTTGTCGGGCCCCGCGGGGTCGGTAAAACCACATTGGCCCGGATCTTTGCCAAAGCGTTGAATTGTGAACAGCCGAAAGCGGGCGAACCGTGTTGTGAATGTTCCTCCTGCCGGGCGGTTGCCGGTGACAACAGTCTGGATGTTATCGAAATCGACGCCGCCAGCCACAATTCGGCCTCCGACATGCGCGATCTGGCCGTAGAGGTGCTGCACGCGCCGGTTTCCTCCCGTTACAAGATCTACATCATCGACGAAGTCCACATGCTCTCCAAGCAGGCGTGGAATGCTCTGCTGAAGACGGTGGAGGAACCGCCGGCGCACATCAAATTCATCTTTGCCACCACCGAGGCGCATCAGGTACTGCCGACGATCATCTCCCGGTGTCAGCGGTTCGACCTGCTGCCGATCCCGACCCGGCTGATCGCCGAACGGCTCGCGCTGATCGCCCAAACCGAAAAAGTGGACATCACCCCCGCGGCCATCAATGCCATTGCCCGCGCCGCCGATGGCGGTATGCGCGATGCCCAATCGCTGCTCGACCAGATGATCGCGTTTTTCTCGGCCGACGGCTCGGCGATCACCGGCGATCAGGTCCTGCAACTCTTCGGGCTTACCGATCGCGATGATCTGGACCGGCTGATCGCCTCCCTGCTGGCGAACCGTCCCGGCGATGCCGTCAGTGTGATCCATACGCTGGCCGGCAAAGGGAAAAATCTGGAAACCCTGTTTGATGACCTGCTGGCTGCCCTGCGCGGCATCCGGCTGACCGGCGTATTGGCGGACCCGGCTTCGGTACTGGATGAAGACGCCGAGCGGATCGCCCGGTATCAGGAATGGGCCCGTCAGGCTCCGCCGCAGGCCCCGGCCATTCTGCTGGAACAGTTGGCCCCGGTCGGAAAAGTGCTGCACGATGCCCTCAACAAACAGGTCTATCTGGAAACATTGCTGCTGAAAGCCATGCGGGAGGCGCACGCTATCCGGCTGGATGATCTTCTAGCCCGGCTGAATCAACTCCGCTCTGCCGGGGAACTGCAATTTCTCGACCAGATCCCGCCGCCCGAAAAAAAAAATGACACCATCGTCATTCCCGCGGCCGTCACGCCCCCGGTGACACCTGCACCGGAGCCGGTCGCAGAACCCGTCGCGGAGCCGGTCGCAGAACCCGTCGCGGAGCCGGTC
>JAFQLP010000061.1 GCA_017414565.1 Lentisphaeria bacterium
ACCGTTGAAATACCGGGCCAGTTCCAGAACTTTGGCGGCATCCTCCACCGGCAGGCTCCGGAAAAGCGTCAACGGCAGCCCCGGCGAAACATTCAAATGCCGGCTGATCTCCTTGCGGGTGTACGGCGCCGGTCGCCCCAGCACCCCGGCGATCGCATGTACCGCCCGCTCGATGTAATCGATCGTCAGCGTCCGGGAACGCCGTCCCGGCTGCCGCATTTCTTCCGGATACAGCTGGATCATACAGCCGCCCCGGTTGTCGCCCAGAACTTTCATATCGGAGGTGAAAATTTTGCCGCGGCGGGCGGGAATACGGATACGGCGGATCGACTGCCGGGAGATCCGTTCCCGGTGTGCTTCACCGCGGTCGATCTGTTCGTAATACAGTTTTCCCACCGTGACCGCCGTCAGCAGCAGTGCCAGGCCGCCCAACAGCAGCATACGCACCCGGAAATCACCAAAATGACAGCCGTTCATGATCGCTCCTGCGGTTCTCTGTTCCGGCCCGGCCGTCCGGCCCCCGGCCGCCGGTGCGGCAATATCGCCGTCAGACCCAGCCATTCACAGATCCAATCCAACGCCGCAAAAACCAGCAGCGACACCCCGGTCCCCCACAAAATCACCCCGCAGGTGCGCCAGAGTGCCATCAATCCGGGTTCGCCCCGGAACCAAGCCGCCAGCAGCAGGATCACCTGATACCCGGCCATCCCGCTCAACACCGGCAGCAGCAGATCGATCCATGCGCCGACCTCCCGGCGATGGCTCTGCACTGCGATCAATCCGCCCAGCAGCAGTGCCGGGACCGATACGGGACTGGTCCGCCCGTACACCAGATCGATCACCGCACCGCAGACAAATGCCAGTATCAGGGTGGTCCGGCGGGAACGGGTGCGGGCGGCATACAGCACGACAGCCGCGGCCAGCGGCAGGATCACCCCGAAAGTCCCGGCGGCCAGTTCCAGCAGGATCAGCACCGCCGCCGCCGTGGTCAGAAAGACATAACCGGCTACATCCGGATTCATGGCCGTTCCATCTCCGCCGGTTTGCCGCTACGCCCGGCAACGATCACATAACGGAGATCGTTGAACGACACCGCCGGGGTTATGGTGCCGCTCAAATACTGTTCATTGGAAAGCAGCGATCCCGCCGCCTGGACCGAACTCAAATTGCCGATCTTGATCCCGCCCGGCACGCGGTTTTCAAACCCGGAGGTCTGCAACATTTCGCCGACGGTGTAACTGCCGCCGACCGGCAGGAATCCAATCCCGATCCGCCCGGCCGGAGCCTGCCGCCGGCTTTCGTTGAGAACGCCGATCGTACCGCTCAACGGCAGGGCGGCGGAAAGCCGCAAAGCCGGATTGCAAATGGTGATGACATCGGAAACATGGCTCTGGGTCTGTTCGATCACCCCGACCAGCGACAGCACCCCTTCGGCATCGGCGGTGATGACCGCATCGCCGGGCGCGGCACCGTCACGGCTGCCGCAGTTGATCTTCAGCCGGTCGTTCCAGGAATACGGGTCGCGCAAAATGACCTCGGCATTCAGGTAATGCCATCCGGGAGCCGGTGACAATTTGAGCAAATGCCGCAAACGGTCGTTTTCCACCAGCAGTTCCGCGGCACCGGCGGCCTGCAGGGCCAACCGGCGGTTTTCGCGCCGCAAAAGTTCGATTTGCCCCGCCAGTTCATGCCGCGACAATGCCAGCAATGTGGTATCGGAAAGAAAATCCGCACTTTTGCGCGATACCATCAGGTACGGATAAAAAAAGTCGCTGAACAACCGTCCCAGCGAGACCCGCAGCAACGGCCAGCCGAGAAAGATCAGCATCAACAGCAGCAGCGGCACCAGCACCGCAACGGTCTGTGATTTCCAATCCCTGTTTATCTTCATGCCGTTTCTCCAGCTCCCCGCTCCTGCCAAAATTCAATCGAAAAAGTACTATAAACCGCAACCGGCACCGTGTCAAATCGCAATCACCGCCGGAAAGATACCGGTGCCAGATATTTTTCTTCTTCTTCCTTCAAGCGTTCCCATGCCGCCTGCGACAATGCCCCGTTGTCGCCCCCGTCCCAACCGGTCGGCAACCCCGAAAACGGGAACCGTTCCCGCTCCGCCTCCAACAGCCGGGTCTCCAGTGCCAAACGCTGCCGGGCGGCTTTTTCCACCGCCAGACGCGCCTTTTGCAATGCCTTTTTTTCACCCGCGGGATCACGGCCGGTCAACCGCTCGACCAGCCGGATCAACCGCTGCATACCGGGCTGCAGTTCCTCCGGTGCCCCGACCGCGAAATCACGCAATGCCATGACCGTCTGCTGCTGTACGGCAACCGCTTCCGGATGACCGGCGGCCAGCAGCGACACCAACTCCGCCGCCGGAGCCTTTACCAGCGGCCCGGTGGCTTCCCCCCCGGCATCAAGCGTGTGATAGGAGACCGTCAGCAATTCCGGCAAACGCCGCAGGATCGATTCAGCCGGACGCGGCGTCCGGAAATTGTACGCCGCCCGCAACATGGCAATCTGCAAATGCCGTTTCTG
>JAFQLP010000062.1 GCA_017414565.1 Lentisphaeria bacterium
AGGCGGCCTATTACGCCGGGCAGGATGCCGATGACGAATTGCTGATGACACTGGTTTATCTGAAACAGCGTTGCCCGGAAGTGCCGGTGATCCTCGATGTCAAACGGGGCGATATCGGTTCCACGGCGGAAATGTACGCCAAAGAAGCCTTCGAGCGTTATGGGGCCGATTCCGTTACCGTCAACCCCTACATGGGGACCGATACGCTCAAACCGTTCCTGGATCACGCTGACAAAGGCGTTTTCATTCTCTGCCGGACTTCGAATCCCAGCGGCTGTGAATTGCAGAGCCTGGATTGCGGCGGGCATCCGCTGTACGAAGAAGTCGCCATGCTGGCGCGTGACCGCTGGAATGCCAACGGCAATGCGGGCCTGGTGGTCGGTGCCACCTGTCCCGAAGAATTGGTGCGGGTGCGTTCCCTCTGTCCCGAAATGCCGTTTCTGGTGCCCGGTGTCGGTGCCCAGGGCGGCGATGTGGAAGCGGTGATCCGCGGCGGTCTGGCGGTTTCCGGCGACGGTCTGGTCATCAATTCGTCCCGCGGGATCATTTATGCCGGCAAAGGCGATGATTTTGCCGCAGCGGCCGGTGCCGCATCGCGGGCTCTGCGTGATCAGATCAACGAATACCGGTGATGCCATGACACAGGCTGGGCAGAATGGGGCGGCGGCATTGCCGGTGGTGGCGATCGTCGGTCGCCCGAATGTGGGTAAATCATCGCTGTTCAACACCATTATCGGACGGCGGATGTCGATCGTGCATGAACAGAGCGGCGTGACCCGCGACCGGGTGATCACCCAGACTTCGTTCCGCGGCTGCGATTTTCAGTTGGTCGATACCGGCGGGCTCGGGATGCTCGACGGCGAACAGCGGGGCGTGGATATCTGGGATCAGCGAATCGCCAGGCAGGCCGAAGTGGCCGTTGCCGATGCCGATCTGCTGATTCTGGTGACCGATGTGGAGGCCGGTGTGGTCCCGCTTGACCGGGAAGTCGTGGCGCGGCTCCGCCGGACCGGAAAACCGGTGCTGGTGGCCGTGAACAAGTGCGACAATCCCGGCCGGGTGGAGGAAATGGCGGAATTTTCCGAACTGGGTTTTCCGAAATTGTTTCCGGTCAGTTGTCTGCACCGGAACGGTATCCAGGCATTGCTGGATGCCGCCGTGGCTCTGCTGCCGGAGAAACGCGCGGCGGAACCGGTCACGGTGGAGCCGGCGGTCAAACCGTTCCGGATCGCTGTCGCCGGTCGTCCGAATGTGGGTAAATCGTCGCTGGTCAACGCCCTGCTGGGGACGGACCGGGTGATCGTCAGCGATGTGGCCGGGACCACCCGGGATGCGGTGGATGTGGATTTTTCCTTTGAATACAAGGGCGAACAGTGTCCGGCGGTGCTGGTCGATACGGCCGGGTTGCGCCGTCGCGGCAAAGTCGATACCGTGGTCGAGTATTTCAGCGTGATGCGGGCATCGGCCGCGATCAACCGCGCCGATATGGTGCTGATGGTGGTGGAGGCCGATCCGGCCGGTATGACCGCCCAGGACCGGCGTATCGCCGCGATCATCGAAGAATCCGGGCGCGGCTGTGTGGTGGTCGCCAACAAATTCGATTTGCAGGCCGATGAACATACCGTGCGGGATCTGGAGGCGGAACTGCGCCGGACCTTGAGCGGTATGAATTACGCGCCGGTGGTGTTCGTCAGTGCCCGCGAAAAACGCAATCTGGGGATGTTGCTCGACCGGATCGCAGAAGTGCGGGAGTCGCTGGAACAGGAAATCACCACGTCGCACCTGAACCGGGTGCTGGGCGATGCCTTTATGAGCCGGACACCGCCGGTGGTCGGCAATGCGCCGCTGAAGTTCTATTACGCTTCGGTGATCGGTACGGCTCCGTTCCGGGTGCTGATGTTTGTGAACGATCCGCGTTACTGCGCCGACAATTATCTGATCTACCTGAAGAACATGCTGCGGAATGCCTTCGGGCTGACCGGGGTGCCGATCGATCTGAAACTCCGGGCCCGGCCGAAAAAGATGGAGTCCATCCACACACCGTCCCGTTCCCGGACGCCGCGCCGTTCAAAGAACTGATATTGTTTTTGACGGCCGGTGTTGCACCGCCGGAAAATGGCGTTACATTAGCGGCGCAACAGGGAGAAAAACGCCGGGCGCGGGGAAAATTTTTCCGCCGTCCGGCAGGAGGGAGGCAACATGGATTTTATTCATCCGGAGTATTTGTACGGGCTGTTGGTGATTGTTCCCGCCATGGCGGCTGTTTACGGGTGGGCCGCGTACCGCCGCCGCCGGGGCGTGGAAATGCTGGGCGGCAGCCAGGCAGCCGGGATGACCGATGTTTCCCGCGGTAAACGGCGGTTGCGGTTCCTGCTGCTGTTGTTGACCGCAGTGCTGCTGCTGATCGCGGCGGCCCGGCCGTGGTGGGGACGGCGGACGGTTTCCTATGTTTCCACCGGGCGTGATATCCTGGTGATTTTTGATGTCTCCAAAAGCATGTTGGCCACCGATGTAGCACCGTCGCGGCTCAAACATGCCCAGTATTTGCTGACACAGTTGGTGGAAGCCAACAAAGGCGACCGCTTCGGTTTGATCGCATTTGCCGGACAGGCATTCCTCGAATGTCCGCTGACCTCGGATTATATCAGTTTTCTGCAATTTGTCGATGATTTGTCGCCGACCAGCATCCCGCTCGGCGGGACCAATGTGGAACGGGCGTTGGCTGTGGCGGCGGATGCGTTTCAGGCGGCCGGGGGGCATTACCGGGCGGTGATTTTGATGACCGACGGTGATGAATTGACCGGCGACAGTTCGCGGATGATCAAGGTGTGGCGCGAACGGCAGGTGCCGCTGATCGTAGTTGGTCTGGGCGATCCGGATGTGCCCGCACTGGTGCCGGAAGCGGACGGTTCCTACAAACGCGATGCCGCCGGTGAATTGGTTAAGACCCGGCTGGCGGAAGCGGCATTGAAACAGTTGGCCGTGGAAACCGGCGGGTTGTATGTCCGCAGTACGGCCGCAGACAGCCAACTGAATGTGATCGACAACCGGATCAAGCAGTTGATCCCGGAAAATTCCGGAGAAAACGGGGTGCGGAGTCTGCCGGTCGAACGGTTCGTCTGGTTTCTGGCCGCGGCGTGGCTGCTGCTGTTGATTTACCTGATGACTTCAGACCGCCGGAGCCGGATCGCATTGACGGCCGTGCTGTTGATGGGGATAAGCAGTTGGGCCGGTCCGTCAGAACCGGAACCGCCGCTGCCGGATGACCCGGTGGCACTCTATAATCTGGCACTGGAAAAACAGCGCGCCGGTGATGCCGGTCATGCGGAAATTTATGCCGCGGCGATCCGTCAGGGGGCGGATGTGCCGGAGGTGCGTTCCCGGAGTTTTTTCAATTTGGGGACCGGATCACTGCAGACGGCCCGGGCCGGCGTGGCGGCCGCCCGGCAGGCGTTGACCCAACAGCAGTTGCCGGTTGCCAAGCAGCAGTTGGAGAAATGCCGCGGGGATCTGAAACAGGCCGATGAACTCTATGGACAGGCCATGATGCAGCCCGCCGGAGATACGGAGATCCCGGAATGGGCAGCCGGGAATTTGCAGAAATTGGCCGATACATCCGAAGAAGTCGAGGAACTGCTGAAAAAAATTCAGGAATTGGAACGGCAGCAGCAGCAGGCACAGGATCAGACCCGTCAGGCACAGCAGCAGAATCAGCAGAATCAACAGAATCAACAGAGCCAACAGAATCAACAGAATCAGTCCGGTCAGCAGGGTCAACAGAATCAACAGAATCAACAGAATCAACAGGACCAACAGGACCAACAGAATCAGTCCGGTCAGCAGGGTCAACAGAATCAACAGGACCAACAGAATCAACAGAATCAGTCCGGCCAGCAGAATCAACAGGATCAGCCGGATTTATCCCGGCAGATGCAGCAGGCCCGTGAATCGGCGGAGCAGTTGGCTGAACAGGCGAAGGATCTGGAACAGCAGCAGTTGAAAGAATCCGCCGAGCGCGCTGCCGAAGAGATCCGTCAGGCGGAAAATGCCCATGAAGCCGGTAAAAATCAGGAAGCCGGCAAACATTTGGAAGCGGCATTGCGCGAATTGGGCGGAGATCAGCAGAAGCCGCAGGACCGGAAAGACCGGCAGGATCAGTCCGGTCAGCCGGATCAGAAAGATCAAAAGGATCAGCAGAAGCCGCAGGAGCCATCCGGTCAGCCGGATCAGCAGAATCAGCCGGAACCGTCGCAGATGGCGGAGCAGGCTCCGGCATCGCCCGGTAAACCGGAACCCGATCGGGAGGCCGCCCGGAAAATGCTGGAATTGATGGCGGGACAGGAAAAAGAATTGCGCGAAGCATTGAAAGAAAATGCCGCCCGGCGTATGCCCAAGGTGGAAAAGGATTGGTAAAGGTCATGAAGTACGGATGGATGATCGTATTGCTGTTGGCCGCTCTGGGGATGTCGGCCGCGGAACTGGAGTGTCTGGTACAGCCGAATCCGGCGGTACAGGGCGGCGTGGTGAAGGTAACGCTCCGCAGTGACCGGGCCCACCCCGAAGTGACCCGGCGGCCCGCTGTTGACGGCGGGGAATGGATCGACAATGCCGTCCGTACCGGCTATTCATCCCATTACAGCACATCCGGCGGACGGCAGCAGACGGTTTATTCGGCAACCCTGCTGCTCCGGGTCAACCGCGCCGGTAAGATCCGGATCCCCGCGATCGGCGTGTCCCTGAACGGCGACGCGCGTCAGACGGAACCGGTGGAATTGACCGTGCTGGAGGCTCCGCCGCCGGATGAAGATCTGGCGGAAGGAAAATTGTATTTCGGCCGTTTTCTGCTGCCGGAACGCCGCCGTTTTTATGTGGGCGAAGAGATCCCCTTCAGTATTGAATATTTCACCCGGCAGGGCGCGAACATTCAAATTTCGTATCCCCGGGTGACGATCCCCCATGCGGTGTTCCGCGATTACCGGCAGGAAAATCCGGAAAATCCCCGGTTTGCGCCGCCCGGACGGCCCCGGTTTGAGGAAATCGACGGGGTGCGTTATCTGGTGCAGACGGTGTCCGGGGCATTCCGGCCGCTGGCTCCCGGTCCCATCAAGCCGGAGGCGACCGGCGATCTGGCGATCGTAAAATCGAACGGAAGCCGGCGGAATTCTTTGTTCGACGATGATTTTTTTTCCCCGTTCGGGAACGCCCGGCAGGTGGAACAGCGGCAGTTGGTATTGGCTTCGCCCGGTACGGTCGAGGTATTGCCGTTGCCGCCGCTGCCCGCCGGAAAAGCGGTGCTGCCGCTCGGATTGGTGGGCGATTGGCAGGTGCATTGCCAGTTGGATGCCGGACCGGTACCGCGGGTGGGCGACGTGATGACATTGCGTATTTCGCTGACCGGATCCGGTTCCGGCGAGGATCTGACACCGCCCGCATTGACATTGGAGGGATTCCGGGTTTATCCCCCGGAACTCCGGCGGTTGGCACCGGGGCAGCTGCAGCTTGAATATCAGTTGATCCCCCTGCGTCCCGGTAAAACAGATATCGTTTTGAATCCGGCCGTTTTTGATCCGGTTTCCGGGGAATACCGGTTGACCGGCTTTTCCCGTCAGATCACGGTGGCCGAGGGCGAAAAAACGGCGGCGGCATCCGATACCGTGACCGCCGGAGCAGTCGGAGCGGTCGGAGCGGCTGAAAAGCCGGGGACCAAGGGCCCCGATCCGGGATTGCATTATCTGAAACGCCGTTCCGATGGTGCATCGTGGTCAAGATGGCCGTGGATCGCGGCATTGTTCATCGGCGGGCCGGTGGTCTGGGGCGTTGCCGGTTGGTTGCGCCGCCGTCGCGACCGGCTGACCGGCGATGAATCCGCCATGCGGCACCGTCAGGCCCGGGAACAGCGCAACCGGCTCTGCCGCGAATTGATGCGTTGTTCCGCCGCAGAATTACCGGACCGGGTGCTGAATGATGTGGTCCCGGTATTGGCGGATTTTTACGGCCTGCCGCGGGGCTGTACGGCGGCGGAAGTGGCCGACCGGGTTGATGATCCGGATTTGGCGGAGCGGTTGCGGCAATACGGTTTGGCGGCATACCGGCCGGGTGGTTCGGCAACGCCGGAAATCGACCGGAAACCGTTGGTCCGGGCTTTGAAAAAAATGCTGGTGTTGGCCGTAGTGCTGGCGGCCGGAGCGGTGAGCGGTGAACATTTTGCCGCCGGGAATGCCGCTTTTGATGCCGGTGAATTCGCTTCGGCCCAGAAATATTTTGAAGCCGCGGTGGCCGGTGATCCGTACAATGCGGCCGGATTTTACAATCTGGGATGTGCGGCTTTTATGGGATCGGATTTTCCGCTGGCTCTGGCATCGTTTGAAACCGCGCGGCGTTATCACCCCGGCGATCCGGATACCATTGACAATTTGAACATTGCCCGCGCCCGGCTGGGATTGCCGCCGGTGGAGCAGATCGACAGTCCCGCCGCGTTGGCCGGGTGGCTCCGCGATCAGGCATCCCCGGAGGATTGGCTGCTGTTGGCGGCGGCGGTATGGTTCGCCGGTTTCGTATTGCTGATTTTCCGTCAGCGGGCCGACCGGATGACCCGAGTGACAGTGACCGCCGGGGGGGGCGTTCTGCTGTTGCTGATGCTGTTGGCCGCGTGGTCATCGTGGTCCGGACCGTATGCCCGGTCGCGGGCCGTGGCGGCATCCGGCGGCGCGGAAATGCGGCTGCTGCCCACCGGCAATGCCCCGCCGGAGGGGACCGTGCCGGCGGGTCAGGAGGTGCGGATACGCGAACAGCGCGGCGATCGGGTGCTGATCGACTGGCAGGGGCGCACCGGCTGGGTGGAGGCCGGGAAACTGCACCGGATTTTTCATTGAGCGGGGCACGGCTCCGGCTTGACAATCGGTTGCCTGCATTGTAAATTATCCGGACAAACAAAAGGAGTTGATGTATGTCCGGATCTGTTATGTTGCTGAATGAAGATTTGTCCGCCCTGAAACCGCAGGCCATGAACTGTGCGCGGCGGCTGGCCGACTGGATTGTCAATACCCAGACAAAAGATGAAGATTGTGTTGCCGATTCCGGCAATTTCCCCTTTATTGTCAGCAAAGATGGCGTGCCCCGGGCCGCCAATAACTGGAACCACGCTTTTGCCATTATGGGGCTGTTGGCGGCCGGTCAGGTGTTCGGCGAAGAACGTTACACCCATGCCGCCGTCCGCATGGGGCGTTATCTGGGGACACTGCAGATCTTTGATCCGTTTCACCGCAAACATTACGGCGCGTTCCGGGAAATGACGGCGCAGACCCCGTGGTGTTATGTCCGGGATGCGCTGTCGGCCGCGTGGGCCATGGCGGAATTGTACCGCTGTACCGGCAAGGCCGAGTATCTGGAGCGGGCCAAACTCTGGGAGGAATGGTTCCAGCGCGAAGGTATGGATGAAACCGGCTGGCCGTGGTGGGGGATCATGTTTGACGAAGCATTCCCGGTCTGTCTGGGCAATATGCGGAACGATGTTCACGGCTGTTTCCATGGCGGCGGTTTGAATTTCTTTTATCTGATGTACCGGATCACCGGCGACCGGCGTTATGTCGGCGGTTTTTACGAGGCGATCGCGGATCGTTTTATCAGCGAGATCCAGCAGGCGGACGGATTGTTCCGCTCCACGCTGGCGGCGACCGGTAAAGTGCCGGAAACCGATCCGCAGAACGGTTTGCACCGGGCCAACGACGATCTGGGGACCCTCGGTCTGCTGGGGGCATACCGCGTTTACGGCAAAGCGGGCTACCGCGATGCCATCGGGCGTTTCCTGGATTGTGTTTTTGCCGCCCAGCGGGATGACGGCATGTTTGAAGACAGTTGTGCCGCCACGCCGGTGGTGTTGAATATCGTCAGCGAAGCCGCCGGTACCGTTGGACCCGGTACGGCCCGTCCGGGAGCGGCATCCCGGGCTCTGGAGGCGTTGTTCCGCCGCCAGATCGACAGACCCGGTGATCTGTGGCTCGATGGCGGGCTGGATGAAACCGGCAACGGGGAATGCTGCGCCCGGTCCATCTGTTATTCGCTGATCGTACTCCTTAAATTGTTCGGAAACTCCGGCGAATTCCTGTCTGTGCGATGATCGATTTTCTCAATGTCTGCAAAGGGTACGGCGGCGATCCGATCCTCGATCGGGCCAGTTTCCGGGTGAATGCCGGAGAACGCATCGGCATCGTCGGTCCGAACGGGGCCGGGAAAAGTACGGTTTTTTCCCTGCTTTCAGGCGGATTGCAGCCGGATAAAGGCACGATCAATCTGCCGAAAAATCTGCGTATCGGGTATCTCCGGCAGCAGTTGCCCGCATCCGGTAAAACCGCATTGCCGTTGATCGATTTTACCATGGATGCGATCGATGAAGTGCGGCAGATGAACGAGGAACTCCAGGCCATCGAACAACAACTCCACGCCGGGGACGCGGCCGGTGCCGATCGGGACCGGCTGCTGATCCGGCAGGGTGAATTGCAGTCGGCAGTGGAGCAATTGGGGCTTTACCGCTTGAAACCGGAGGCGGAGGCGGCGTTGTGCAGTCTGGGTTTTGAGCCCGATGCGCTGACCCGGCCGCTGGCGGATTTTTCCGGCGGCTGGCAGATGCGTGCCGCGCTGGCCCGGGTGCTGATCGCCCAACCGGATCTGCTGATGCTGGACGAACCCTCCAATTATCTGGACGTACCGGCCGTGGAATATCTGTGCCGGACATTGAAAGCATTTAAAGGGACATTGCTGTTGATCTCCCACGACCGTTTCCTGCTGCGGAAATTGACCGGGGTGACGCTGGAGGTCAACAACGGTGTCATCACCCGTTACGCCGGGGATTACGATTTTTACCGTCAGGAACGGGAATTCCGCCGCAAGACTCTGGAGGCGGCCAAACGCAATGTTGACCGCAAAAAAGAACATCTGGAAAAGGTGATCGACCGGTTCCGGGCCAAAAGTTCCAAAGCCGCCTCCGCCAAAAGTTGGCAGAAGGTCCTCGACCGGATCGAAGATGTGGTGCTGCCCGATGAACTGGGATTCAGCGGAGCCATCCGGTTTCCGGCCCCGCCGCCCTGCGGAACGCCGGTGGCCGAGGTGGAAGATGTGTCATTCGGTTATCCCGGCGGGCCGGAATTGCTGAAAAAGGTTTCGCTCCGCATTGAAAACGGCGATAAGATCGCATTCATCGGGTACAACGGTACCGGCAAGACCACATTTCTGAAGTTGCTGGTCGGTTCGCTGAAGCCGGCGGACGGCCGCATTTCCTACGGTCATCATTTGCAGCTCGGTTATCAGGCGCAGGAATTTTCGGATCTGCTGGTCGATGAACAATCGGTGTATGATACCGTCCGGGGCGCATTGCCGCCGGGGGCATCGCAGGCGGATCTGATGCGTATTCTCGGGTCATTCGGTTTTTCCGGCGATGAAGTGGAAAAACGGTGCGGGGTGTTGTCCGGCGGCGAAAAGATCCGGCTCTGTTTTGCCCGTATTTTTGTCAATCCGCCGAATCTGCTGGTGCTGGACGAACCGACGACCCACCTGGATGTGGCGGCCCGGGAACTGCTGCAGAAAGCCTTGATCGATTATCCCGGCACCGTCTGTTTTGTCAGCCACGATATCGAATTCGTCCGCGGCGTGGCCAATACCATTGTGGCCATGGAACCGGGCGGCATCCGGAAATATTACGGCAATTACGATTATTTTCTGGAGAAATCCGCCCGGAATACGGTGGCGGCCGCGCCGGTCAAAGCCGCCGCTCCGGCCGTCGATTCTGCCAAAGAACGACGCCGGGAACGCGCCCGCAAACGGGCCGGTATCCAGGGCGAAAAACGCCGGGCCGAACAGCGGGTCGCTGAATGGGAGAAAAAAATCGCCGACAGCGAGGCGCGCCGCGATGAATTGGCAGCCCAGATGTCCGGCGGCGGTAAAATCGATTTCGAGGCCGTCAACCGGGAATTGGCAGAGGTCCAGCAGACCATCGACCGGGCCATGGAGGAATGGGAGGCCGCGGCCTGGGATCTGAACGAGATCATCCGCCGTTTTGAAGAAGAATCAGAGGAATAAAATCCCCGTCAATTCCGGCTGCCGGGCGGCCGGATGATCGCCAGTACCTCCAGATTCATGGTGCCGGGAAAGAAATCAAAGGGTTGCAGGATCTCCACCTGACAGCCGTTGTGCCGGTAGATCCGCAGGGCCGCCGGGATTTCATCCACCCCGCAAAAGACATGGGCGATCCGGCGCGGCCGCCGGGCGATCAGATTTTCCAGTACACCGGGGGCGGTCCCGTGCCGGGGCGGGTCCAGCAGGATCAATTCCTGCTGATGCCGCGGCGGCGGTGCCAGCCGGTTCAGAAACGCCGTGTCGATGGCTCCGGTTTCAAACCGCACCGGATGATCCGGCAGATGGTAGGCCGCATTGGCACGGGCCGCCCGCACCGCATCGGCGGACCATTCGGCACCCCATACCGACTGGAGCCGGGGGGCCAACAGCAGTGACCACAATCCGTAGCCGCAATAAAGATCCAGCAGTTGATCGGCCGGTTGCGGCTTCAGCAGCCGGACCAGTTGATCGGCAAAGGCCGGCAGGATGGATTCATTGATCTGGGAGAAAACCGTGGGCGGATACAGGAATTTCTGCGGTTCCGGAGCCGCGATACGCAATGACAGCCGTTCCGGCCCGAACAGTTTTTTCCAGTTGAGTTCGCCCGCCGGGCGTTCCGCTTCAAAATAATAATCCGACCCGGTCGGGTCAAGATAGAGAAACGCGCTCCGGACCGAAGGTTCTTCTTTCTGCACCGTTTCCGCCGTCATCCGCATGGTCCGGACGATATCGCCGGATAATTGCCGGACATTCAGGATCAGCGTGCGGTCATTGCCCGCGCCGCGGATGATGCAGTAGTTGGCCGCCGCCGCGGCCGCCCGGCTGCGGGGGCGGGACAGTACCTGCTGTACCACCCGGTAGATGGTCATGTGCGCCGCCGGTTCCAGTTGCGACGGAGCCACGTCTTCGCGGCCCGGTGTCCGGCCGAAATGCAGCTGGACTTTGCCGTTGCGGCAGGAGATCCGCCGTTTGCCGGTGGTCCGGTAAAAACGGGATTCCGGGGCCGGAATGAGCGGCCGGGGACGGCAGGGCGTGACCGGAGCCAGAAATTCTGTCAGAGCCCGGTTTTTGATGGCGGTTTCATCCCGGTAGGGCAGGGCGGCCAGTGCCTCCGGCGCAGACCGGGTGATTTTGATCCCGGCGGCTTCGGCCGGGAAATGTTCGGCAAATGTCACAAAAAAATCCGCGGTACGGTCAATCCTGTTTCAGATAGGCCGCCGTGACTTTTTCCATGCGTTCGTGCGCGTCGCGGAGGAAGGCGCGGATGTTGGCCGGCTCCTGATCGGCTTCGCGGGTCACGTCGAAGAACGGGGTGTTCCGCATGGCGACTTCGAAACTCAGCGGGCGCCCGGTGGCGGGGTACGATGAGGCGCGGAGGATCTTCACCAGCCGGTCCCAGTCCACGGTGCCGTAGAAGGGCGGCTGATGCTGGTCGCCGGAGCCGTTGTTGTCGTTCAGATGGAGCGCCTGCAACCGGTCCTTGATTTCTTCCAGATGATCCAGACCGTTCGCGCCGAAGAAGTTGCCGTGGCCGGAGTCGTAGGTGATGCCGATCCGGTCGGTCTTATAGTCGCGCATGGCCTCCTTGAGCAGGATGAAGGTGTCGTCGAGGTTTTCAAGGGCGATGCGGAGGTCGTATTTCTCCAGCAACGGGATCAGTTCGTCGAGCGAGCGGTACACCGCCTTGTGCTGGCGCATCTTCTCGGCGCGCTGTTCCGGGGTGAAGCTGGTTTTGATCCGGGGGGCGTGCATCATCAGCGAGCCGGTGGCGCCGAGTTCGGCCATCATTTCCAGCCGGTTCGCCACCAGTTCCACGCCGGCTTTGCGGCAGTATTCCTCTTCGGAGAACCAGCATTTTTCGCCGCCCGCCGAGCCGTGGATGTCGAGGAGTTTCAGGCCGAGTTCGTTCAGCCATTTCTTGTACTGCGCGATTTCGCTGCGGCTGTACAGGAAGTCGGTGCACCAATGGTGGCACCAGTGCAGATGGGTGAAGCCCGCCTCCGCGATCGCGCGCAGATAGGGTTCGGGGGAGAGGGTGCCGCGGAGAAAATCGGTGTTGATAGCGATGTCAAACATGTTGTTTCTGCCTTTCTGATAAGGTTGTGCCGTTAAGGTAAAATTTCGATTCTGGTTCCGAGGCGGCCGGTGGATCCGGGCGGCAGCGGCCGTTCAAATCCGCGCGGGATCACCGTTTCCACGCAGACAAAACGGTCTTCATCCCCCGGTTCAAGCCCCTGGATATTCTGACCCGATCCGGCCCCGGGATTCCACACCACCACCGCATCGGTATGGATGGGGGTGATGCGGATCTGCCGCTGCCATTCCGGGTCTGTAACCACCGCCTGACGGACGCCGGATTCGTAAACCCGGGTCAGCCGATCGCCGGTAAAGGAAACATCGCCAGCCTGCCGGTAATGGATATCCTCCGGCCGGGAAAGATAGGTCAGGCCGTCCAGCCCGCCGACCGTGATCCGGCGGGTGTCCGCGACCGCAAAATAACTGTGGAACGCACCCGAGTAAACGATCGGGGCGGCCGTCTGATTGGTGAACGAAAGATGCAGTTCCAATCCGTCGTTCAGCCGGTATTCCATTTGGAGTCGGGCCCCGCAGAAATCGCCGGTCAGGATCAGCCGGGATTCCGCGGCGGTGTTTTCCAGCAGTTGGCATTGCCACCGGTGGAGACGCACCACGCCGTGCATCGGCTGTTCCGGATCGGTCAGGTGCTGACCGAACCACGGCCAGCAGATCGGAATGCCGCCGCGGATGGCGGAGCCGTCGGAGAGATCCGGATTTTTTTCGCACCAGAACAGGGGGTTGCCATCGGCTGTGGTGCAGGTCAGCAATTGGGCCCCGTGGGCGGCGATCCGGGCGCAGCCCCAATGGTTCTCCAGCGTGAAGATACGGTTGTCATCCATAAAAGCGAAAACTCCGTTTTGAGATATTCTCCAGAAAATATACCACATTTCGGAAAAAAACCAATGTTTTACCGGTCCCGGAACGCGGAAACATGATGATTTGTGGCGGTATGGTTTGCATTTTACCGGAAATCCGGTTAGTTTATGTTAAAAAAAGACCGGAACAGGAGTTGGATCATGCGTCATGGAAAATACGGTTGTGCGCTCTGGGGTTGCGGCTGGGTGGCCAGCGGACACATTGCCGCCTATCTCAAAGACCCGGATTGTGAATTCATCGGACTGGGCAGCCGCCGCCCGGAAAGCGTACAGCAGAAAATAACGGAATTCGGTTTGCATCAGACGACCATTTATCAGAGCTTTGAAGAGATCCTGAACGATCCGCGGGTGGATATCGTTTCCATCTGCACGCCGAATGATCTGCACGCCGGCGAGGCCATGCAGGCGGCCCGGGCCGGTAAACACATTTTCCTGGAAAAACCGGCCGCGGTTTCGGCGGCGGAACTGGATCAGTTGAGCGCGGTGCTGGCCGAGACCGGCGCCCGCAGTGTCATGGGGCTGGTGCTGCGGTTCAATCCGCTGACGCAGATGCAGCGGCGGCTGATCGCCGAAGGCGAACTGGGGCAGATCGTGCTGGCCAATGTGGATTACTGGTTCGGCCGTGAACGCGGCGGCTGGATGCGGAACGGGGCGCGTACCGGCGGGGCTTCGGTCCTGGGCGGCTGTCATTCGGTCGATCTGGTGCGGTATCTGCTCGGTTCGGATATCGTGGCGGTACGCGGGGATTCGGTGATTTCCGGTGACTGGTACGATTATCCGCCGGTGGAGACCGCGCAACTGCGTTTTGCCAACGGTGCCAAAGGCGTATTTTCCTGTTCCCTGACCGGATTCACGCCGTACACCGCCAATATCCACATTATCGGTGAAGACGGCACGATCCTGAATGACCGTTTTTATCTGCGCCGGTTCCGGGAACAGAAAGATTTTTTTGCCATTGATACCGGCGTGAAAAAAGGCGGCGATGTATATGGGCATCCGTTCCCGGCGATTGTCCGGCATTTTGTCCAGTGTTTGCAGGAGGACCGGGATTCGGAACACAACGTGGCTTCGGCAGTCAATTCCCACAAAGCCTGTTTTGCCATCAGCCGGAGCGCGGCGACCGATGGCGGCTGGATCGAACTCTGACCGGGTGGGATCACCATGACGGATTTTTCCCCGCAGTTGGTCATGTTCGATCTCGACGGCACGCTGATCGATTCCATGGGCGGCATTGCCCATGCCGTCAATACCGTCCGTTCCCGGTACGGGGGAATGCCGCTGTCCACCGGGCAGATCCGGGGTTTTGTCGGCAATGGCGGCCGCCGACTGATGGAGCGTGCTCTCGCCGATCTGATCCCGCCGCCGGCGATCGAACCGGCATTGGCCGGGATGATCGAAGCCTATGCCGCCGAACCATTGCACGATACCCGGTTGTATCCCGGCGTGGCCGAAGGGCTGGCGCAGCTCGCACGCCGCGGCTGTCTGCTGGCCGTGGTCAGCAACAAACCGGACCCGGTGGGACGGCTGATCCTGGAGGGGCTTGGCGTTGCCGCATTTTTCTGCGAGATTATCGGTGCCGGGCGGTTCCCGCTGAAACCGGCCCCCGATGCCCTGCTTTATCTGTTGGAAAAATACGCCGTGCCGCGTGAACGCGCATGGTTCGTCGGCGATCATTGTACCGATCTCGGTGCCGCGGCCGCGGCTGGGGTGCGGGGCGTTTTCTGCCGCTACGGATTCGGACGGCGCGGTGATTGCCCCGCGCCCTTCGCAATCGACCATTTTGCGGAATTGCCGCCGCTGCTGGCGCAGGGATGAATGGCATCCGGCCGGGATGGCAGATGTCGGTATGATTTTATGATTCAGGAAAAAATATCAATAAGGAGCAGAAAATAACCATGGTCAGCGCATCGTTCAACCAAGCGGCGGCGTGGTTCGCCGCGCTGCTGGAACAGCCCGGTCTCCGCTGCCGTTTCGGAATAACCGTTGACGGGACGGAGATGGAACCGGTGGGCGCGGAATTCCGCACGGACGGCCGGAACCATCTCAAACTTGATTACGCCGCCGGTGTATCAGAAGACATTTTCTGGGAACGCTCCGCGGAGGGCGGCTGTCATACCGTGCGCCGGTTCCGCAATGTTTCCGGTAAAATCATCCATCTCAATGAACTGGTTTGCCGGTGGGAGGGGATCACCTTCGGCGGGGCGGCCGGTGATGATTATTTTTACCATCTGGAAAATCCGCGGATGTACAGCCAATATTGCATGGGCGTGGATGTTGACCGGTTCGCGCTGTGCCGTGACAGCGGATTTGATCCGGTTGCCGGAAACCGCTGGAGCGATCCGGGGACCATCCACAAACGTGTCGGACGGTCGCCGTATCAGCCGTTCCCGGCGATCCTGCTGTCGAACCGGAAACAGGAGCGGGGGATCGTTCACGGAACATTGTCACAGCAGGTCTTCTACCACTGTTACGAGATCGACCACGCGGCGGACGGATCATTGTGTCTGGCGGCGTTTTCGCCTTTTAAAGCGATCCCGTACCGGGAGGTCGCGCCCGGCGAAGTCCTGACCGATGAATGGTATATCGGGATGACCGTCGAGGCGGCGGCCGTGGAGAAGATTTTTGCCGGATACACCGCCGAATTGCGGCGTTGTCTGCCGGTCGGGTATGGCCGGAGCAGCATCAACCGTCATTCGCTGGTGTGGGGTTCGTGGAATGACGGGGCCCAGCGCAATATTTCCGCGGCAGGTCTGCTCCGGACCGCCGAATATCTGAAAGCCCATTTCCCCACGGTGGCGTGGCTTCAGGTCGATGACGGTTACGCGGCGGAGGCATGCCGGTTGGAGACCGCGCACGGACTGGGGATGCCCTACGAAGGGGAAAACGGTATCGACAAAAGCCGTTTCCCGGATGGGATGACGGCATTTTATGACCGGGTCCGGGAGATCGGTCTGCGCCCGGCGATCTGGATCGGCGGGTTCTGCCCCAAAGATACGCCGATCGGCCGGGAACATCCGGAGTGGTTCATCGATTACCGGCTGCGGGTGCAGAATACCGCACCGCTGGATGTCAGTCTGCCGGAGGTGCGGAATTACATGTGCCGCGCGCTGGATACGCTGTTGACAGATTTCGGCTGCGAGGGGATGAAGCATGATTTCTGGAGTTATGCCTTTGAAGACAGCAATCCGCTGCTGGCCGGGCGTGAACGCTCCGGCTACGAATACCGCCGCTGGTGGCTTCAGGAGATCCGCAGCCGTTTGTGCCGTGACGGATATTTGCAGACCGGTTGTGATATTGTGATGAACAATCCGTTTCTCGGCGAATTTTTCACCAATTACCGTTACGGTGTGGATATCGGGGCGGGGAACTGGGAATGTGTCACCAGTACATTCCGGTGGGGGACCGCCTGTTTTGCCACCCATACCGGCGATCTGTTTGTGCCCAACAGCGATGCGGTCGGGATGCTGCCGGGGCTGAACGATGAAGAAGCGTTGTTCTGCCTCAATTACTGCCTGATCACCGCCTCTATGGTGGAGATCGCCGGGCATCTGGAGCAGTACGACGGCCATCCCCGGATGGAACGTTTGCGGAAAGCCGTGTGCTGCCCCAACAACGGTCAGGATGTTTTCATGCCCGGATGGGATTACCGGGCTTCGGATGATCCTCCGGAGATCTTCTGTTTCCGGGGACCGTTTTTTTCGCTTCTGCGGGGTGAAAAACAACTGCCGCTCGGAACGCTGGCGTTTTTCAATCTCGGGGAGGCGGCCGCGCCGCGCCGGGTCTGCCGGGAGGACCTGGAACTGCCGGAGGGCAATTATCTGGCGTGGGATGTCTGGCACGAAACGCTGACCTGCTGGAGCGGGGAATTGACCGCATCCGTACCGGCACACGGCAGCACGCTGTTTTCCATTGCCGTCAACGACGGGTCCGTGCAACTGCTCGATGCTGATATGAAGGTGGATGCCGTGACCCCCGTTGCGGATGGGCTGCAGGTGACATTCGCCTTCGCCGGTCAGGTGGTGCTGCATTACTGGGACGGCCGTGCGGTCCGGCGGCTGGAATGCCGGTCGGCCGGTCCCGGCGATACCTGCATCCTGCCGGGTTGACCGCCCTCCGGCCGATGCGCCGCCGATCAATCCGGCATGGCGAGGGCGCGGGCGATGGCCTGATAATTGTTGGTCAGCAGGGTATCCACCCCCATGGCCAGCAGTTGCCGCGCTTCCTCCGGCGTGTCGGAGAAAAAGAAATTGCACCGGAGGCCGTTGGCATGGGCTTTGTCGATCAATGCCTGATCGTAGTAGGGGGTGAAAAGCTGGACCTTGGAACAGCGGCAGTCGATGGCGCGTTCCACGATTTCCCACGGTTCCAGGGTTTCCCGGCCCTGACGGTTGACACCCGCGCTCATACAGCGGGGGATCTCCGGCGCAAGCCGCAGGGCGCATGACATGACATCGGGCGATGCCATCAGGTAAACATGTTCCATCTGATCATAGCGGCGCAGCAATTCCAGGATTTTCCGGAATTGCGATTCCGGGTATTCCCGGTCGTCGGATGATTTGATATGGAGATTGATGATCGTTTGCCGGGAAAACTGCGCCAGCACATCTTCAAACGAGGCGATCCGGGTGCCGGCAAACGAGGGCGCGGCATGGATGCCGAAATCCAATTCCCGCAATTCCGCAAAAGTTTTGTCGCAGAGCAGTCCGCTGCCATTGGAGACCCGGTCGAGAACATCATCGTGACAGACCACCGGGACACCATCGCGGGAAAAACGTACATCCAATTCGATTTCCGGGGCCCCCAGCGCGATCGCCGCGCCGAATGCCGCCATGGTGTTTTCCGGCAGGGCCGCGCTGAAGCCGCGGTGGGCGCAGAGCCGGGGGTAGGGGTGGTCCGCTTCGCCGGGGATCACCATGCTGCCGCAGGAACGGTAGGCCCACGGCGTCCGCCCATTGGCAATAAAGGCATCGTTGGCGATTGGTTCGCCGCCGAAAGCATTGGCCCGGACATGTTTGCGGTGGATGTCGCCGATGCTGCAGGTGAATGTGCCGGTGCGGTTGCCGAAATCTCCGAGTATCCGGCCGTCGGGTGCGACTGCCAGCGTGGTGCCGCCCACATCGGCATCCGGCCCCATGGAGACCGAGGCCCGGAGAACATGACTGTTGCACTGGAACGCCAGATTCTGATTGAGCATACGGAGGATATCCTGCCGTTCCCCCCGCTGGAATGACGATACCAGGATCATGTCCGGGTGTTCCGCCGCCAGCCGCGCGATGTATTCGTTGAAATAGGTGTCGTAACAGATCAGGAATCCCAGCCGGATGCCGTCAACTTCCACGATCGCCGGCGGAGCAAAACTTTTGGTGTATTCATAATCCGGCTGCACTCCGCGTTTTTCCGAATTGGGCAAATGCTGTTTGTAGAAATCTCCGGCAATATTGCCCTGCCGGTCAAAGACCCGTGTC
>JAFQLP010000063.1 GCA_017414565.1 Lentisphaeria bacterium
ATCGGGGGCGGTGTCGATGGAGATCTGCAAATTTCCGGCCCCATCGGTCACGCCTTTGCCCTGCCGGACCAGCGTTTCCATTTCCGGCATCTCCGGCATGGTTGACAGGGGCGACAAAAACCCGGCACCGAACAGCCAATCCCACGGCGAGACCCGCGGTTCGGGGGGCGTATGAGACTGCCGGTAGATCCGGTACTGTACCGGGGCGTGAGCCACCGGTGCCCCGAAGTAATAACGAGCCGCCAGCGTCGCTTCCGCCCGCATCCCCAGCCGAACCGGTTGCGCGGGCGTTTCCACCGTTACGGTGAATTCCGGTTTGCGGTATTCCTCCACTTTGAAAAAGAAATTGCCGCAATGCCGTTTATCGGCATCCAGCACCGTCCCCATCCATGTTCCCAGCGGCGCACTTTCCGGCAGCCGGAACTGCCCCCGGAAGGTGGCAAAATCACTGGTAACGACATTGAGCGTGGAAAAAAGTTCCCCTCTGGATGAATACAATTCGACCGAATATCCGGCATTGCTCAAATCCGTTTCCGGGTCCGCCGCGCCGCCACCGGTACGGCGGATGTAACACTCCAGTTCCAACTGCTGGCCGGGCCGGTAAACCGGTGCATCGGTGATCACAAAAGCCTTGAGTTCCCGGTCATCATGAGATTGCGTTGTCCGGCGGCTGTGGTGCGGCATGACGGCCAGCCCCCCGGCATCATCGCGGATAACGGCATAAAGTTTGGAGTCGCCTTCTTCATCAAACGGCAACACCCCCTGCCCGTTGCTGTCGGTCCGGATGATCCGTTCCTGCACCGTGATCCGCTGACGGCCGCCGTAAACCTGCACTTCAGCCGGATTGCGGGCGGTCTCCACCAGTGTCCGGTAAATGGTAACAGGATGACCGGCAACTGGTTTGCCGTTTTCCGTATCGACCAGAAACAGCGATTCATATTCGGCTCCGGCACGGCAGAGCAAACTGTATTTCAGCACAAAAAGCAGCATAGCCTCCGGCGGTCCGCCATTGCCGGTGTCTGCCGTAAAAAGATAAATCCCGGAATCGAGCGGCGGCAGGGAAAAAGTCCCATCGACCGGAAAAAGTTTCGGGTCCGGCTTCAGTGTCAGGCGTTTTTGCAGCAGGGGTGCCCCCACGGCCGCCTGCCATTCCGGATCGTTCAGCAGCCGCGCCGGAGCCATGGACAGATCGTGGACCGGGGTTTTCCGGGCATTGGCCGGGATCAGCAGTTCCGTGATCCACAGCGGCAGTATTTTTTCTGTATCGACCCGGCGCAACTGATAATCCACCGACTTGGTGTTGCGGTAGGTAAAAGCAAGTTTGACGGCTTTCCGGGGAACCGTTGTCAGGGAGCGTTCCGCAAGCTGCAAACGCGGTTGAGTCAATTCCTCAAACGCCCGCTGCGCTGCTTTGTCGTCGGGAGCCAGTTTCAAATACTGCCGGTAAGCCGCCGCGGCCGCCGGATACTGATATCGCTCCTGCCGGAACTCCGCCAACAATCTCCACCCGGCGGCATGTTGCGGCATTTTTGTCAGAAAACGCTGGAGCAAAACAAGATAATGTGAATCGGACGGGACCCGCATCCGTTTGCCCGCCCCGGGCAGCCAGATTTCGTTATCCGGCATTTCCGCCAGCATCGACGGCAGCGATTCGTCCGGCAACGGCCCGGCGGCGTGGGTATTGCCATACAACTGATGCATCCAGCTGACCAATTCCCACGGGGCATCCGGATGATCGGCCGCGATGGCTTTTTCCAAAGCCCAACGGCATCTTTCGCCATCATTTTTGGCTTCATCCCAGGAACGGCGGACCGGAAATGTCAAAATCGCGCCATCCGCCTGAAGCAGCTGGATCTGCCGGTACGGCACGCCCCGGCCGATGTCACTGCTGCCGGGCGGATCGGCGGTCAGCGGAGTCAGGTTTTCCAGCATCCACATCCTGCCGCCGGTACGCTCCCGGAGCAACAACCGGGCCAGATGAAAATAAAACCGTCCCTGCAATTTCCGGTCGCCGGATTTTTCCACCACCGGCAGCAGACCGGCAAAATGCTGCAACAGCCGGTGCCGGTCGTACTCCGTGGTCCGGACGGTCGGACAACCCTCCGGGGCGGTCCCGCGCAGGAGTTTTTCATCCTCCCAATAGCCGGTCTGCGGCAATCGCGCCTCCGCCAGTGAACAGAGGAAATCAGGCGACCTGCCGAATTTTTGCCATATTTTTTCGTAATCGCCGGACCATTCATCCAGCCGGTCAAGTTTGGCCAACGCTCCGGTCAGCCGCAGAAAACATTGACCGGCAGGCAGTCCGGCCGGGTCTTCCGGCAGATCTGCCAGAAGTTTCCGGTATTGGGGGATCACAGCGGCAAAATGGCCTTTGGCGTACTCCTGTTCGGCAGCGGCAAATTCCCCGGTCCATTGCGACGGATCAAACGCCGCAACCGACCAGGCAAGCACCACGCCGAAAAACAGCATCAGCCATTTTTTCATACGCCCGCGTCCCCCGGAAAACGCTTACTTGGCAGGATTCTGCCGGACGATCGCCGCCGCTTCCATGGCAACGGCTTCGATTTCCGCCCATTTACCGTCTTTGATATCGGCACTCTTGCCCAGCCAGGTTCCACCGACGGCCACCACCTGCGGGATCGCCAGATAATCACAAACATTCTTGGTGGAAACCCCGCCGGTGGGCATAAAACGGATGCCCAGATGTTTGTACGGGGCCACGATGGAGGAAAGCATTTTGACGCCGCCGGCCGCTTCCGCCGGGAAGAATTTCAGCATCCGGCAACCGAGTTCGACCGCCTGTTCGACTTCCGAAGGCGTACAGACGCCGGGGCAGAACGTATAATCGCAACGGATCGCTTCTTTGACCACCGTGGGATTGAAACCGGGGGCGACCGCAAATTTGGCACCGGCATCAAATGCGCGATGCAGGTCATGCACATTGAGGACCGTACCGGCACCGACCAGCAGGTTCGGGAATGCGTTGGTGACTTCGCGGATGACTTCCGGCGCGGCTTTGGTCCGGAATGTGATTTCAGCGCCGCAAAGACCGGCTTTGTTGAAAATTTCGCAGATCTTCAGACCGTCTTCAACCGATTCGAGTGCCAGCACCGGCACGATGCGGATGGCGGCAAGCGCGGCGGCGGCTTCCAGATGTTTTTCCGTGAATCCCATGATATTCTCCTTTATTTTTTATGGTTGGTTAATGGGAAAATCGTGTTTCTTGATGTATTCAAACTCGCTCTTGGAAAGCTGCAGTTTCACTCCTTTTTCCGGACCGAACACGATATCATGCGCGGTTTCGGTATAAATCATGCCCCGCTCCACCCGGCCGTCGGCCCGGTATTTCACCTCGGCATTGGGCCGCCAGAGTTCGATAGGGCGCAACCGGATGGTCCGGGCCTTTTCGATCCGGAAGGTGATAACCTCGGTATCGGCTCCGGCAAGCGAAACCTCCAACTGATGTTTCCCCGGCTGAAGCCCCGGGAGCGTAATCTCTCTGCCCGGATCGCTGACCTCCGCCACCGGACGGCCGTCAAGTTTCACCTGCGCCCCCTTGAGGTTCACTTTGAATGCGACTTCGCCGGTATTGCGGCGCAGTACCAGCTGCAAATTGATTTCGCCGCCCGGAGCCAGTTCCACGGTCCGTTCCAGCGCGTCATGCCCCTCGAGTTC
>JAFQLP010000064.1 GCA_017414565.1 Lentisphaeria bacterium
CCCACGATCATTCTGCAGGGGCATCTTGACATGGTCCCGCAAAAAGCCCCGGAGGTCGAATTCGACTTCATCACCGAACCGATCCAGTTGCGGTTGAAAGGCGATCGCCTGTACGCCAACGGGACCACCCTCGGCGCGGATGACGGCATCGGGATCGCGGCCGCGCTGTCACTGCTTTTCGACCCGGATTTTCATTGCGGCCCGCTGGCTCTGCTGGCCACGGTCCAGGAGGAAACCGGGCTCGACGGGGCGCGGGAAATACAGCCCCACATGCTGACCGGCGATCTTCTGCTGAATCTTGACTCCGAAGAAGAAGGTGTCTTTTGTCTCGGTTGCGCCGGTGGCGAAAGTGCCATGTTCCGTTTTTTGACCGCTTACGAACCGCTGCCCGGTAAATATACCGGGTTCAAACTCCGGCTCGGCGGCCTCAAGGGCGGCCACTCCGGCGCGGATATCGACCTCAATCACGGCAATGCCGTCATGCTGTTGGTCGATTTTCTGCAAAAGAATCCGGATTGCCGGGTCGCCTCCATCAACGGCGGTTCGGTCGACAATGTCATCCCCGATGAAGCCACTGCAGAAATCGCCGTTCCCGTTGACAACGTGGAGGTTCTGACGGCGGCCGCCGGAGATTTCGTCCGTCAGCTCCGGGAAAAATTCGATGTCACGTCGCAATGCGACCTGACACTGACGCCATCTCCGCCGCCGGCCATAGTCTGGAAAACCGCATTTCAGCGCAAAGCCCTGACCGCCATCCATCAACTGCCCGACGGCGTATTGGATGCCGGTCCCATCGGCGGCCCGGTCGTCACCAGCAACAATGTGGCGATCCTCCGGGCCCGGCTGCGGGAGGTGGAACTGGTGATCCATCCCCGCAGTATCGCCGATGCCCACAGCCGTGTCACCGGCCGCTGCCGGGAACTGCTGGCTCCGCTTGCGCCGGAGGTCACTGTCACCGGCTCCTATCCCTCGTGGCAGCCGCAGTACGATTCCCCGGCGTTGAAAACGGCCGAAGAACTTTACCGGGAATTTTCCGGCAAACCTGCCCGGCACATGGTCATCCATGCCGGACTGGAGTGCGGCCTGTTCAAACGCCTGCGGCCGGATCTGGAAATGCTGTCATTCGGCCCCGAGGTCTGCCAGGTCCACACCGCCAACGAATATGTGGAAACCGCTTCGGTCACCCGGTTCGACCGGTTCCTGCGGGATTTTCTGATCCGGCTGGCCGGACGGAACACCGCTCCGAAAAAATAACACCGTTAAACAACAACGATCCTGAAAGAATCATATATGTCGGAAGACAAAAGAAAGGATGTACCGAAAATGGCTCGTAACGTAACGCTTTTTACCGGACAATGGGTGGATCTGCCGCTGGAGGAACTGGCGGCCAAAGCAGCCGCATGGGGCTATGATGGCCTGGAACTCTCCTGCCGCGGGGATCACTTCGATGTTGACAAAGCGGTTTCCGATCCCGCCTATTGCGATGCTCTCAAACAGAAACTGGCCCGGCACGGCCTCGGTGTCTGGGCGATCAGCAACCATCTGACCGGTCAGTTGATCTGCGATCCCAACGATGCCCGTTCCGACAGTTTTGCCCCCACCGAACTGGCCGGTGATCCGGAGGGACAGCGGCTCTGGGCGATCGAACACCAGAAAAACACCGCCCGGGCGGCGCAAAAGATGGGTATTTCCGTCACCCCCGGCTTCACCGGTTCCCCGATCTGGCAGTGGATCTACAGTTTCCCGCCGGTCTCCAAAGAAATGATCCGCGACGGCTACCGGCGTTTTGCCGAACTCTTCCATCCGATCCTCGATGTCTATGCCAGCTGCGGGGTCAAATTTGCGCTGGAAGTGCATCCCACCGAGATCGCATTCGACATCGTCACGGCCAAACGCGCGCTGGAGGCCGTGGATTATCGCCCGGAATTCGGGTTCAACTTCGATCCGAGCCATCTCTTCTGGCAGCGGGTCGATCCGGTCAAATTCATCGAAACCTTTCCGGACCGCATCTTCCATGTCCACATCAAAGATGCGGCACTGCAGTTGGACGGCATCAGCGGCATTCTCGGGTCGCATCTGGACTTCGATGAACCCGGCCGCGGCTGGAATTTCCGCAGTCCCGGCCACGGTCAGGTCAATTTTGAAGAAATCATCCGCGCCCTGAACCGCGTGGGTTACGACGGCCCGCTTTCGGTGGAATGGGAAGACTGCGGTATGGATCGGGAATTCGGTGCCGAAGATGCCTGCCGCTTTACCCGCAGCATTGATTTCAAACCCTCCCGGATCCAGTTTGATGCGGCGTTCAGCACCAAAGCGGGGGAATGAACCATGCCTCTCATCAGTCCCAAAAATGACAGCATCGGCAGCCGCCGCCATCTGCTGGCTCTGATCCGTGACTTCGGTCCGATCTCCCGGGCCACGCTGGCTGTGCGGTCAGACATGACCCGGCCGACGGTTTCCGCGATCGTGTCGGAATTCATCGAAGCGGGGCTTGTCCGGGAAATCGGCAAAGGCGAATCCACCGGCGGCAAACGCCCGATCCTGCTGCAGCTGGATGACTCGCGCCACTTTACCATCGGCATCGACCTCGGCGAAAATTTTGTGATCCGCGGAGTCCGTTGCGACCTGACCGGACGCATCCGGCAGTCGGCGGTGCTGGAATATCAAAACAATTATGAATCGATCCGCGATGTACTTGCCGAATTGATCCGTCAACTGGCCGGGCGTCATGCGCGCAACCGCATCCGCGGGGTCGGCATTGCGGTTTCCGGCACCATCCACACGGAAACCGGCGAGATCCGCGACAGCGAAACGCTCGACATTGTCGGCAAAGGCATGAAAAACGAACTGGAGGAACTGACCGGCATCCCGATCTGTTTTGAAAACCGGGCATCTTCCGCCGCGCTCGCCGAATCGATGTACGGTGCCGGCAAACATTTCCGCAATCTGCTCTATCTGACCAGCGGCTGCGGCATCGGGGCGGGGATCGTCGTGGACTGCAAAGTTTTCCGCGGCAGTCACGGGGCCGCCGGGGAAATCGGCAGTCTGCCATACAACAACGATCCCGAACCCCTGCAGTCCCAACTCCAGGTCAGCCGTCTGACCGAAGAAGCGGCCCGGCTCCTCCGCCGCCCGCTCACCTACCACGAATTTTTGCAGTTGCTGCGGGCAAACGATCCCAAAGTCACCCAACTGGTGACCGGCGCGGCGCGGAAACTGGCCGACGCGGTCCGGATCGCGGTGGCTCTGCTGGACCCGGAAGCCGTTGTGCTGGGCGGCCAGCTGCTGGAACTCGGATCGCCCTTTTTCGATCCGTTCCGGGCCTGTTTGGAAACCCAGACCAACAGCGTGCGTTCCGGCCGCAAACTGGCGATCAGCCCCTCGGCTCTCGGCGAATTCGGGGTGGCCCACGGCGGCGCAACGGTCATTCTGGAGCAGGTGTTCCAACTGTACTGACACCGGATCGGGATCATCATGCAGTTGACCATACTTGGAGCCGGTGCCATCGGGTGCCTGTGCGCCCATGCGCTGGCCCCGTTTGCCGATGTACTGCTGGTCTGCCGCCGGGCGGAACAGGCCGCGGCGATCGCCGACCGGGGACTGGCCAAAACCGGCATCGGCGGACCGGAGGAGATCCGTTTCATCCGGACGGCGGTATCGGGCGATGATCTGCCCCCCGCCGATCTGGTGCTGCTCTGTGTCAAAAATTATGACACCGGTCCGGTATTGGCGGCCAATCCCGGCATCGCCGGCCCGGCAACCGTGGTGGTATCGCTGCAGAACGGCCTCGGTCACGATGCGGTCATCGGGCGTTTCATTCCGGCTGAACGGACTGTTATCGGCACCATCCGCGGCAACAGCCGGCGGCTTGACGACCGGAGTTTCCGGGCGGGCGGTGCCGGGGAGATCCGGCTTGGCGGACCGCAGGCTGAAGCGGTGGCGGCACTCTTCCGGCAGGCGGGATTCGATGCCGGAGCCGTGACCGGAATACAGCCACTGATATGGGAAAAACTGTTTATCAATCTGGCGATCAATCCGCTGACGGCACTGCACCGGGTCCCGAACGGCAGGATCGTGGATGACCCGGCACTGTGGCAAACCGCCGCGGCGGTGATCCGCGAAGCCGTGACGGTGGCCGCGGCGGAGGGAATGACATTTGACGAAGCGGCGGTTCTCGATTCTGTCGGCCGGGTCGCCCGGGCGACGGCCGCCGATTATTCCTCTATGGAGCAGGATCTGGAACACGGCAGACGCACCGAGATCGATGCCCTCAACGGGGCGTTGACCGCGCTTGCCGCACGCCACGGACTGACGGTGCCGGTCAATGCCCGCCTGACGGCGGCCGTCCATCAGGCGGAATCTGCCGGAAGCATTTGAAATATCCGTTCCGTTGCGCTATATTCCTCCCGTAAAAATGATGCAGCCGCAACCGGGCTGATTGAGGAGAATTATGAGTCACAACGGTTATCGTTTCGGAACATTCGGCGGGGTGTTCGTACCGGCCCTGCTTTCGATTTTCGGCGCAGTGATGTTCATGCGCCTCGGATTTGTTGTCGGCGGACTGGGGATCACCGGTGCCCTGATCATCCTCCTGACGGCGGAAAGCATTGCCATTGCCTCCGGGCTCTCGGTGGCATTGATATCCACCAACACGCCGGTTTACGGCGGCGGTGTCTATTTTCTGATCTCGCGGGCATTGGGCCCCAATTTCGGAACGGCGGTCGGAATCTCGCTGTATCTGGCGCAGGCGATGGGCATCCCGTTTTACATCCTCGGTTTTTCAGAGGCAATCGCCACCATTTATCCGGCACTGGCACCCCACACCATGTGGCTGAATCTCGGACCGCTGGCCATCCTGGTCATGCTGGCCTTTTTCGGTGCCGACTGGGCGATCCGGGTGCAGTATGTTGTGCTGACGGTTCTGGGGCTGTCGATCGTAGCGATCCTGCTCGGCGCGGGGCTGACCATCAGTACTCAGGGTTCCCAATGGGCCGCCAATCTGCCGATACCGACCACCGGAACGGCCTCTTTTTCTGACTTTGCGGCTTCGTTTGCGATCTTCTTTCCGGCCGTCACCGGGTTTCTGGCGGGGGTCAACATGTCGGGCGATCTGAAAGATCCCCAGCGGTCACTGCCGCGCGGAACGCTGTTCGCCATCCTCACCGGGCTGGTGGTCTATGCGTTGGAAATGCTTTTCCTCGGCGCGGCTTATCCGCAAAAATCGCTTTATCTGCAACCTTTTAACACCATGATGCAGCACGCGCCGTTCGGACTGTCGATCCTGATCGCCCTCGGCATGGGGGCCGCCATGCTTTCCAGTGCGCTCGGTATGCTGTTGAGCGCGCCGCGGCTGATACAGGCATTCGCGGCGGACAAAGTGCTGCCCCATCTCCAACTGTTCGCCCGCGGTACCGGCAAAAACAATGAACCGGCGGCGGCACTTACCCTGACCACGATTCTGGCGGGCGCGATTTTGGCATGGGCGGGAATGCAGCCGGCCAGCAATATTTCATCGCCCTACAATCCGTTGAACCTGATCGCAACGGTCCTTGCCATGTTCAATCTCTACGCCTACACGCTGGTCAATCTGGCAGCCCTGGTGGAAAGCGTCGGGGCCAATCCGTCATTCCGGCCCCGGTTCCGGTTCTTTCACTGGAGCATTGCGCTTTACGGGGTTATCACCAGCGTGGGGGCGGCGTTGCTCATTGCGCCGTTCATGGCCGCGCTGTCTCTGTGTTTTCTGGGATTCCTGTTCTGGCTCGCACAGCGGCAGAACATGCAGCACACCTTCGGGGATGCCAGACGCGGATTCATTTTCTCCCGGCTCACCCATCTGTTGCGCCAGTTGGCCCGGTTGCGGCCGGATGCCAAAAACTGGCGGCCCCAGATCGTGGTGCTGATGGGGAATATCCGCCGTCACGGCCGGGTGCTTGAATGTGCCGGTCTGCTCAGTGCCAGATACGGACTGCTGTCGGTTCTGGAGATCATGACCGAAGCGGAACTCGGCTCCGGCACGGCCCGGCAGCGGGAATTGGAACTCCGCCGCATCGGAGCCTTTGCGGGACGGCGCAAACTGAATGTCTATCCCTCGGTGGTCGTGCTGGACGATCAGGACACGGCACTCCGGGTGTTTCTGCAATCCCACGGCATCGGCCCGCTGGTCCCCAATACGGTGATGAGCGGCTGGCCAGGCAAAGACCGCTACCCGTACTTTTTCCATCATCTGGAAACGATCGCGCGGCTTAAAATGAATTCGATCCTGCTTTTGAACAAACGCCGGATCAAACTGCTGGAAACGCCGACGGAAACCATTGATGTGTGGTTCCGCGGCGGCAAAAACAGTTCGCTGATGCTGATCCTCGCCTATCTGCTGACCCGCAACCGGCAACTCCGCGATCTGAAGATCCGGCTGATCCGGGCGGTCCCGCCGCCGCTGCATGCATCGGCCGGGAACGAACTGCGGCGGCTGTTGGAAACCGCCCGGCTGGAGGCGGAGATCGTGATCCTTGACGATTCTCCGGATCTGGTGGATGTCTTCCGCCGGACCAGTTCCGGTGCCGCTTTCATCTTTCTGGGATTCGAGCCGCCGAAAGAAGCGGATTTCGACCGTTTCCACCGCCAGTACGAAGAATTGGCCAAAGATATGCCGCCGATCTTCCTGGTCAATTCCAGCGGCGAAACGCTACTGTCTGCCTGAAAAAGGAGTTTTATCATGCTGTTTCCGCCGGAGCCTTTGAACCGGGATCATTTCGATGAACGGACCGCAAACGGGATCGTGCTGGTGGATTTCTGGGCCGCCTGGTGTCCGCCGTGCCGTCAGCAGTTGGAGATACTCGACCGGATGACCGCGGACCGCACCCTGCCGGACGGCGTGGTCTTCTATAAAGTCAATGTGGATGAAGAACGCACGCTGGCCTCTTTCTACCATGTGGAAACAATCCCCACCTGGATCGCATTCCGGAACGGTTCTCTGATCTTCCGGCAAAGCGGTGTCATGCAGCCCGGGGAAATCCGTCAACTGGCCGCCTATTGCCGGAAAAATGTCTGGCAGCGGCTGTGGCTGCGGCTTACCGGGAAATCCCCCCGCCGGTAACGGAATGCGCTGACACCCGGCCTTCCAGCATCTTCAACACCCGGTCAACGCCCGGAAAATCCCGGAACCGGAACAGCCGGTCCGCCAGTTGCGGATAATGGTCCAGAATGACCGGAAATTCATTGTCATCCGCCAGACTCCGGTCGATCCCGATCACCAGCGGCAATTCCGGATGCCGGGCCAGAAATGCCAGCCGGTCCGTCAACTGCGCCCGGTGCCAGCGATGAAACAGCTCCAGATGGACCACCGGCCCATCGTCCCCCGCCCGGAACGAAAAATCGGGAAAAGCGATCCGCCCCTCCCCCAATTCGATCAGCGGGGTATCGCCCACCGGCTGCCATTTGTCAGATTTCTGCCGGAACAGTTGAATAAACAGCCGGATCTCTTCCGGTACATACGCCGAAAAATTGCGGTAATGGGAAATCAAGCCGCTCCGTTCATCCAGTTTCAGCCGGAGATCCCGTTTATCCCACCGGATCTCCGCCGTGACCTGCCAGTTTTTCAACAGCGGCACCGCCGGAAAAAACGATGCCAGCTGACAGCCGTATTTCCGGGTGTTTTCAAAAAGCGCAAATGGTCCGCTGACCGTAACGGTAAGCCCTTTGTCATGCCGCCGCAGTTCCGCCAGCAGCCGGAAAAACTTCAGATACTTGAAGAGCCGCCGCCATTCCGCCGCATCCGCCGCCGGTATGGTCAATGTCAAATTTCCGGCATACAGCAGCAGCCCCTGCACCAGTCCCAGATTGTAACGCCGGATGACGGCTTCCGGGGTCCAGTCGGGGATCTCCGTCAGCCGTTCATTCTCCGGCAGATCCCCGTAAATATCACCGGCGGCAAAAGCGGCCAATTCCGGCATGGCCGTCAAAGCCCGCTGCCGGGCCGCTTCGTCCCAGCCGTTTTTCCACCATTCGCCGCTCAATGTCAACAGCCGCCGGCGCAGTTCCGGACAATCGTTCCCCGCCGCCGCCGTATAACCGCAGGCATCGTCGATCAATTTGACAAAGGCTCCGGCCGGACCACCGTGTCCTTTTACCAGTGCCTCCACCGGAACCGCCAATTCCCCCCGGGAACAGCCGCGATCCCGGGCATCGGCATACAATGTCAGCAATTCGGCGGCCAAATCCAGATACACCTGCGATTCCGGCAGAAAATCCGGATGGATCAGGTCCCCGCGCCGGTGAAAACGGATGTATTCACGCCCGAGCATGTCAGTATCTCCCCCGGTAGGCGGCGTGTTCCCGGCGGCGGCGGCTGACGCTCTGTTCCGATGTCCCGGCCCCCACCAGTTCGTACAGGACCGCTTCGGATTTTCCCGCCGCCGGACGCAGGATCCGCCCCAGCCGCTGCACATGTTCCCGCACACTGGCACTGCCGGAAAGCACGATACCGACACCGGCTTCCGGCACATCCACACCTTCGTTGAGGACCTTGCTCGTCACCAGCACCGGATACACCCCGCTGCGGAAACCCTCCAGAAATTCCTTGCGCTCCCGCACCCCCGTCCGGTGGGTGATGACCGGCAGCAGAAAATGCCGTCCCAGCAAATACGCCCCGGCATTGTCGGCGGTGAACAGAATGATCCGCTCCCCGGCGTGACGGCGCAGCAATTCCTCCACCATCCGGATCTTGGCCCGTCCACTGCGGGCGATCCGCCGCTGTTCAAAAAAACTGGCCAACACCTGTTTCCCCTCCGCCGACCGGGCGCACAATCCGAGAAAACGCCCCCAATCAGCCGGAGAACGGAATGCAATCCGGTGCCGTTTGAGAAAATCCGTGTAAACCCGGTGATGAAACCGGTAACCGGCTTCTTCGTCCGCATCCAGCGGCACCTCGATCCGCTCGGTACGGTAGCCGGACAGATATTTGCCCTCCAGTTCACCGATCCCGACCCGGCATACCACCGGTCCCAGCAATCCGGTCAACAGCGCATCGCGTTCATCCCCGGAATCAGGCGTGGCCGACAATCCCAGCCGGAACGGGGCAGTCGCCATTTCCGCCGCCAACCGGTAAACCGCCCCCGGCAGGTGATGACATTCGTCGGCGATCAGCAATCCGAACCGGTTGCCGATAAATTCCATTTGCAGAACCGCGGAATCGTAGGTACTGACCGTCAGATCCGCCACCCGGTGTTCCCCGCCGCCCAGCATTCCCACCGGACCGCCGAAAAAATCCTCCAGCACCGTCGTCCATTGCTGCAGCAGATCAATGGTCGGCACCAGCACCAGAGCCGGCCGCGCCACCGCGGCGATCGCCATGACCGCCAGTATGGTTTTGCCCGCCCCCGTCGGCAATTCCACGATCCCGCGGGAACCGCTCTGCCACCACCGGTCAAGAGCCTGCTGCTGATGGGGCCGCAATGTCAATTCTTTGCGCCACTTCAGATCAACCGGCGCAAATCCCCGCGCCCGGTCATCAAGCGGAACACCGGCAGCCAGCAGACCAATCACGACCGGGGCATAATCCATCCCGCGGGCCCGCCAGGTGGAGGTCCGGGGGTCCCATTTGACATGCGCCGCCACATCCGGCGGCAAAGGCTCCGGCAAATCGCCGCGCAACGACAGCGTACCCGCTTCAAATGACAGGACCGCCGCGGTCATCGCGCCGGCCTGATCGCGGCGATCACACCCGTCAGCACATGCAATACCGCCAGAAAAATGATCCGCACGCCGAGCGGCACCATCCACAACAGCGGCAACAGCACCCCCCAGACCGGCACGGCCGCGATCGCCAGCATCCGGAACCCGCGTTTCCAATCGGGAAATGATGGTATGTTTTCCGCCTGTGCTTCAATGGCTTCCAATTTCAGACGGAGTTCCGGATCGAGCCGTTCTTCGTCCCAATCCGGCGGCGGCTGCTTCAAAACCGGTAGGCCCCAATGATTTCGCGCTGCAATTTTTCGGCCACCGCTTCCATACCGGCATCCGACAGCGACATCCGGTCACCCGAATACAGCCGTTTGCGATTGCTCAAAAGCGAACTTCCATCGATCAGCCGGCATCCCGGCACCCCGGCCGCCACCCGGCTGAACGCCTCCCGGAAATCCCCCAGCGTGGAACCGGCCAGATTCGGCACATTCTCCAACTCCGGCAGCAACAGCGGCGTGATCAGATTGATCCGGGCTCCTGAACGCGAAGACAACGCATTGAGCATTACATTGAGATCCACCGCGGCATCCGCCGCCGACCGCCCCAGCAGATAATCACTGCTGCCGCCGGTCACGACCGCCGACTGCCATTCAATTTCCAGCGCGGCTTCCCCCAATCCTCCGGTCAGCGGCAGGCCGGACACCGACCAGTTCAGAAAATCACAACTCATTTCCGTAGCCAGCAAATTGGCGTATCCCCGCAGCGGCGAAGATGCCCCTTCACCCAGCATAAAGGCATCGCCGATGAACAAAATGCGTTCATCGCCGGGATAGAGCGGCCGGAACAACGCTCCATCGGAAATCTCAAATTCGCGGATCAAAACATTTGCCGATGGCGGCAAAAATATCTCGACCAGGTGATCGTCTTCGGCATCATCGCCGTCCCGCGGCTCCAATTCGATGTTGAAGAAAAAATCATCCACATCCCCGTCAGATTCAAATGTGTGGCAATCGGCACGGTCCACCAGCACATCCACCTGATACGGCTGCGCACTGCCGTCTGCGTTGTCAACACGCTGCAGCCGCATGGTCAACTCGTTTGTATCAGTTGCCAGCGATACCCGTACCCCGGCCGTTGTGTTCACCGAATCCGTTTCACCGGGAAACAATTTCCTGGCCTGCCCGGTAAACCGGCTACATCGGACACCCTCGGAGGTTTCCTCCACCTCCACCGTGCCCCGCACCAAATCCGTGTGCTCCGCGAGATTGATCCTCATACCTTTCCTTCCGTTGTTTCCTTATTTTCCGGATAAAAATCCTGTTCTTTCTTAAAAAAGCTCCAGTTCCAGCACCAGACTCCGCCAGCCCGGCATCACTTCGTAAACCGGCCGGACATCCGGACCGCAACTGGCGGTCCCCAGACCGCGCTGCCGGAGATCCATCCGCACAAAGACCCGGTCAACGGCTTCCAGTTCATTGGTGTGCCGCGCCTGCCACAACTGTTTTTCGGAGTACGGCAACGCCGCAAATTCCATCGTACCGGGAGCATAGATCCGCACCCCGTGACCATCGCCGTCCACCAGTTCCGCCATCCGGACACCGGTCCGGTTGCCGCAACTCTGGGGCATGATGTACGGCACATACATGTCATCCACCGTCGTTTCGTACCATCCCGGCTTGGCGGCGGCACAGCGGTCGATGTAATTTTCAAACGGCCCATTCCCCAGATACGCCACGCGCCGGAACACCCCCGGCAATTCCATATCAAAACCGACCCGGGGCAGATTCGCCCATTCATCCGGGACCATGAAGGTATTTTCCAACCGGACCCGGCCGCCCGGCAGCATGGTGATGCTCTGGCTGAATTCCACTTCGTTCGGCAGATCCACCCCTTCGATCATCTGGTGCAGCCGGACCGAACCGGACCCCGCCTCCCAGCCGAACTGATCGGTACGGCGGCGCGGCCGGTCATAACCGTGCCGCAGCCAGCAACTGGTCTTGGTTTCGGGATAGATCCCGCAGTCAACATAATATTTCAGCCCGTCATTATCGGTCGCCGCCCGCCAGAACGCGGCCCGCGGCCCCTGCACCAGATATTGACGGCCGTTGAGCGACAATCCCGTCAGCCCGGCATCGGTCATTTCAGCGGTCACACCGCCGCTGGACAGACGGATCATGCCGCCCAGATTCTCCACTTCGACCGGCGGCTGTTCCACCACCACCGGAGCCGCCGCCGTGATGATCTGCGGCCGGACCGGCAATGATTCCCAACCGGCCACATCACCGGCTTTGGCAAACCGGGTATCCCGACGGTAAACCAATTCCACCCGGAGCTGCAGCATGGCCCCGGCCTCCACCGGCGGCACTTCGTATTCCAACTTGAGCTGCGCTCCGGTCTGCGGCGGCAGTTCCGGCAGCACCGCCCGGCCGGACCGGACACAACGGCCGTTGACTTCCAGTTTCCACACCAGATCAAAATCCGGCTGCAGCGGCAGGAACCAACGGCGGTTGAACAGCAGCAGCACCCCGCTGCCGGCATCGGCCCAACGGATATCCACCGGCTGGGCCAGATATTTCAGTTCGTACATCGCCGGATGCGGCGTGCGGTCCGGCCACACCAGACCGTCGGTGACAAAATTGGAGTTATGGGGTTTGTCGCCGAAATCGCCGCCGTATCCCCAGTAGGTGCGGCCGTTTTCATCGGTCTTCCATATGCCGTGGTCCAGCCATTCCCAGATAAACCCGCCCTGCACGCCGTGGAGCGTGCGGAACAATTCAAAATATTCCCGCAGCGAACCGTTGCTGTTACCCATGGCATGGGAATATTCGCAGAGGATCAGCGGCCGGTTGTCATCCATCCGGCAGATCTTCCGGATCACCTCGATGGAACTGTACATGGGACAGAGAAAATCGCTCAAAAATTCGTTTTTGATCCGGTTGTCGAGTTCCCGCACCTGCGGGCAGACCGCCCCTTCATAATGCAGCAGCCGGGAGGGGTCGCGATGCCGGAGATAACCCGCCATGGCGGCATGATTGGCCCCCCAGCCGCTTTCATTGCCGAGACTCCAGGAGTAAACACAGGCATGGTTTTTGTCCCGTTCAAAGCCGCGCACCGCCCGGTCGAGATAGGTGGATGCCCAGCGGGGATCGTTGGCAAAATCTCTGTAATAGGCGTGATTTTCGATATTGCATTCGTCGATCACATACAGCCCGTATTCGTCGCAAAGGTCGTAAAACTCCGGTGCCGACGGATAATGACTGGTACGGATCGCATTGATATGGAATCGTTTACAAACCTGCACATCCAACTCCGCCGTTTCCAGCGGAACCGCTTTGCCGAACCGGTCGTGATGTTCGTGCCGGTTGACACCGCAGATCAGCACCGGTTTGCCGTTGACCAGAAATTCCCGGTTGCGGATCTCGTAACGCCGGAACCCGATCCGGGTCGCGGTGGCTTCGCTCACTTTGCCATCCGGACCGCAAACTTCCACCGTCAGGGTGTAAAGATACGGCGTTTCATCGCTCCACAGCATGGCATCCGGCAAATCTTTTTCCAGCAGGAACGCCATCCGGCGGTAATCCCGGTTGTTGTAAAGATAATGATCGGTCGAAGCCAGGATCTCCGGTTCATCCCAAACGGCATTGCCGGCCGGGTCCCACAACTGTACCCGGCATCTCCAATCCGAAGGACAGGTACGGGTATATCCCTCGAACATGTGGAAATGCGGTTCTTCATCGCTCAAAAAACCGGCGTGGACCTCCAGCGACAATTTACCGGTCCGGTAATCGTCGGCCAGCGTGGTCCGGGCAAAAACATCGCCGATGAATGCCCGCGCTCTCGCATAGCAGTACACACTGCGCGAAAGCCCCGGCATGTACCACTGATCCTGATCTTCGACCCAGGTACCGGACGACCAGCGGATCACCGCCACGGTGATCTGGTTGACCGCGCCGAACTGCACCGAAGACGTGATATCAAACTCCGTTTCCCCGCGGGAATCTTTGGACATGCCGATGAAGGTGCCGTTGACCCAGACCAGGAAACAACTGTCCGCACCATCAAAATGCAGCACCATCTGCCGGTCCCGCCACGCATCCGGCACCTCAAACTGACGCCGGTAAACCCCGGTGGCGTTCTCTTCGGGCAATTCCGGCGGCAATTCCGGAAACGGCATGATCACATTGGTGTAATGCGGATGACCGTATCCCTGCATCACCCAGCAGCCGGGCACCGCCACACGGTCCCACGCCGCATCATCGGTCGCCGCCGCGCAGTGTTCCGGGGTCAGTTCTTCGGGGCTCGGCAGGCAACTGAAGGCCCACCGGCCATCCAGATCGATCACAAACGGTGAATTTTTTTTGGCATTGCGCACCCCTGCCCGCGCCGATTCGGCATCGGCAAACGGATAAAGGGTGGCCCGGGTCGAAAGCCGGTTCAATCCCAGACACTCAGGGGAACCATAAATTGACTTCAAAAAATCCATCGCTACCATTCCTTAACGCAACATACAGTGAATTTCCGCCGCACCCGCAGACGCGCAGACACACGACTTCCCTGTATTAATAAACAGCATTTTTCCGCGATTTCAAGCCGCACAGCACATTTGCTGCCATATTAATATTCAATATACAAAACATTATTCAATATAATTTACAAATTCTTTCTTTTTCCATTGGCAAAACGCCGTTGCGCAGGGTATAGTATGGGACGACAGATAAAAATCAACAAATCAACGGCGCGGTCCAGCGCAAGGAGCAGAATCATGAAAACAGTCATCACCGTTGTCGGCCGGGACTCCGTCGGCATCATTGCCAAAGTCAGCAGTGTTTGCGCCACATTCGGAGTCAACATCCTCGACATCTCCCAAACAGTGATCAGTGAATATTTTACCATGATCATGATCGGCGATATCGACAACATCACCATCCCGTTCACCCGGTTTGTCGATGAAATGGCGAAACTCGGCCAGGAAAATTCGCTGGAGATCCACGCCATGCATGAAGATATCTTCAACTCCATGCACCGGATCTGACGGAGGCCTGTCATGCCGAATCTGAACGATGTTTTTGAAACCATCAACATGATCCGCGAGGAATGCCTCGATATCCGGACCATCACCATGGGCATATCGCTTTTTGACTGTGCCTCCGAAGATCCCAACCGCCTCTGCAACCGGGTTTACGACAAAATCATGACCCGCGCCCGCAATCTGGTGGAGGTGGGCAACGAAATCGAGAAAACCTACGGCATCCCGATCATCAACAAACGGGTTTCCGTCACCCCGGTTTCGCTGCTGGCCGGCAATCTCAACCGCGATGATGCGGTGCGGCTCGCCCAGACGCTCGACCGGGCGGCACATGAACTGGGCATCAACTTTATCGGCGGCTACGGCGCGCTGGTGCAAAAGGGTTTTTCCGCCGGGGCCCGGGTGCTGATCGATGCGATCCCCGAAGCCCTCTCATCGACCCAGTGCGTCTGTTCCTCGGTCAATGTGGCCTCCACCAAAGCCGGGATCAACATGGATGCCGTGGCGGAAATGGGCCGGATCATCAAACAGACCGCCCGGCTGACGGCCGGTCAGGGGTCCATCGGCTGTGCCAAACTGGTCGTCTTTGCCAATGTGCCGGAAGACAACCCATTCATGGCCGGGGCATTTCACGGCATGGGCGAACCGGAGACCGTCATCAATGTGGGCGTTTCCGGTCCGGGGGTGGTCGCCTCCGCCATCCGCCGCGCCGGGGTCTGCAACCTGACTGAACTGGCGGAAACGATCAAACAGACCGCGTTCAAGATCACCCGGGTCGGTCAGTTGGTTGCCCGCGAAGCGGCGAACCGGCTCAACACCCCTTTCGGCATTGTTGACCTGTCGCTTGCCCCCACGCCTGCCATCGGCGACTCGGTGGCCTACATTCTGGAGTCGATGGGGCTGGAAAAATGCGGCTGTCACGGTACCACGGCCGCGCTGGCCATGCTCAATGATGCCGTCAAAAAAGGCGGTGTCATGGCCTCCTCGCATGTCGGCGGTCTTTCCGGAGCCTTTATCCCGGTATCGGAAGATGCCGGCATGATCGAAGCCGCCAAATGCGGGGCTCTCACGCTTGAAAAACTGGAAGCCATGACGGCCGTCTGTTCGGTCGGTCTGGACATGATCGCCGTCCCCGGCGACACCGATGAAGCCGTCATCTCGGGCATCATCGCCGATGAAATATCCATCGGTGTGGTCAACACCAAGACAACGGCCGTGCGGTTGATCCCCGCGGTCGGCAAAAAAGTCGGTGATATGGTCAGTTTCGGCGGTCTGCTGGGCGAAGCCCCGGTCATGGCAGTCAATCCGCACTCCCCGGCCTCGTTCATTGCCCGCGGCGGCCGGATCCCGGCCCCGATCCACAGCCTCAAAAACTGATTCCGGATCACAAAAGATCGACCAGACAGCGATCCTCCCGCGCCAACAGCAGTGCCACGGAGATCGGTGCATTGGTCCAACCGGAGTAGATACTGGCGGCACCGCCCTCAAAGCGGTTGCCGCCGCCCCATTGCCGGGTATTCAAATCGAACATCCCGCGCCAGCAACCGTTGCAGAGCGGCGAAGGATCGGTATCCTGAATGGCCAGCAACAGTTCCATGACCCGCTCCGCCGCGGCACGGTAACGTTCTTCACCGGTGGCCGACCACAAACACTGCAGGGCTGGCAACGCCCAGTTTACGGTATAGATGGTATCGACTTTTTCCGGCCCGACCGGGGTTTCCGATTCGTGTTCCGAGGGGAAATTGCCGGTCACGGCATCCTGCCGGCCCAACAGTTTTTCACCCAGTCGTTTCAGATGCCCTTCGTAAAATCCGTCCTTCAGGAAATGGTTGGCAAATGCCGCCCCGATCACCGCATAGGATAATTCACTGGTATTCCATTCGGCCAGATTGCCGTCGATATAATCGCAGTAACGGCGGATCTCCACGGCATATTCCGGTTTCGGGAACCGGCCGTATGCCGCCGCCAGAGCCATGCACGCCAGCGATGACCAGTGCGGCTGCCGCATATCCCCGGCCCAGCCGTGGGAACCGGCGGGGTCCCGCCATTCATCCGGCGCGGTATCCGAACCGCACATGAATGTCCGCCGGGCGGCGGCGCACATCCGGTCCGCCAGAGCTTCGGCCCGCGGCAGCAGTTGATAACGCTCCGCCCATTCCGGATCATCCGCAAAAATCAACTGAATCAGCAGACACCAGGCGTTGTCATCAAAATACACCGCCGGATAATGGGTGATGTGCGACCACTGCCAAACATCCTTCTGTGTCCCGCCAACGCCGGTCAACAGCAGACCGCTCCGGAAAAACAGATAATCCAGCAATTTCTGCGCCACCTGCCGGTATTCCGCACGGCCGGTGGCTTCCGCGGCCATCCGGTACAGCAGAGCCGCTTCAAAATTGCAATCGGCCCGGCGGTGTTCCAGGATCACCGCGCCATCTTTGGGGGTCCATGCGGGGAAAGCGTGACAGGCTTTTTCCAGAGCTTCATTTTCCTGTGTCAGCAAAACCCGTTCACCCACGCCCCAGGAACCGTCCGCGGGGTCCATGATCCCCGACTGCCGGAACCACACCAGATTTGCCTCCACGGCTGCAAGCAGTTGCTGTCTGTCCATTTTTTCACCCCTTTGATCAAACATGTTTCACGACCAGAAAAACCGTATATCCGACGTACAATGCCAGAAGCACCGCACCGTGCCAGCGGGTAATGCCGCGCCGGGATAATGCCAGCGGGAACAGCAGCAGGGTCGTCAGCCCCATCATGCCCCAGTCCACCAGAGTGATCCCGGCCGGCTGGATCGGCCGAACCATCGAAGTGATCCCGATGATCGCCAGAAGATTGAAGATGTTGGATCCGACCACATTGCCGATGGCGATGTCGCTCTGTTTGCGGATCGCGGCCAGAACCGATGTTGCCAGTTCCGGCAGACTGGTCCCGACGGCCACCACCGTCAATCCGACCACCGCATCGCTGACACCGAAGTAACGGCTGACCGCCACCGCCGCCCGCACCAGCTGATCGCCGCCGAATGTCAGCATACCGGTCCCGCCCGCCACCATCAACGCCGCCAACAGCCAGCCGGTGCAGGAGGTGATCCGGGTGGTATCGACTTCATCACTGCTGCCGTTGACATCGCCGCCGTGACGGGCGCAGTACAGATTCCGGAGGATATAACCGATCAATCCGGCAAACAGCAGCAAGCCCACGCCACGGCTGATCCGGCCGAACCCGATCCCCGCCGCCGCAAACACGATCGAAGCCGCCGCCAGGACCGGCAGATCGAAGCGGAGCAGACGCCGGTCCACCGGCAGCGGCATAAGCAGAGCCGCCGTCCCCATGATCAACGCCACATTGCAGATATTCGATCCGATCACATTACCGGCACTCAAATCGCTGTTGCCTTTCAGCACTGCCGCCAGACTGACCACCAGTTCCGGGGCACTGGTAGCGGCGGCGATCAATGTCAAACCGATCACCAGCGGCGGCACACCGAGCGAAAAAGCGATCCGGGAACCGCCTTTCACCAGAAATTCCGCCCCGTAATACAACAACACCAATCCGGCAATCAACTGCAGCAGTGTAACGGTCATCGTTTTGAGTCTCCCTGTGTTATCATGTTGCGGCCGCCCTGCCGCCCAACCGGTATATGATTTCAACAATATACCTTTTTTTTGCCAAAATACCAGTATCCGCCGGGCTTTTTCGCATGAACGGCCGCTTCCGCCTTGCAATCATCTCCCGGCTAAAGTATATTAAAGTCCATGAATGCACAACTTACACCATCCAACCGGGAAAAGGTGATCCCGTTCGCCGCCGGTATCGCCATTACACTGCTGACCTTTCTGCTGCTTTATCAACCGTGGCAGTCGGGTTTGCATGACCTGACCCGGGCCGAAGGGATCTTTGCCGCAGAAGCCATGGAATTCCGTCCGGGGCTCCCGGTCTGTTCGGCCCACGGGGTCATCATCCGCGGCGATGCGCCGCTGTATCCGCTGTTGGCGGCGGGACTGCACGCCCTCGGGCTCCCGCTGATCCCGGCATTGCGGCTGCTTTCGCTTGCCGGTACGGTGCTGACAGCCACGCTGGTATTCCGGGCCACCCGGGCGGCCCGGACTCCGGAAGCGGCCTTGATCGCAATGACGGTATTTCTCTCGTTTCTGCTGACCGTTGACAAAACATTTGTTGCCACGCCGCAGCCGTTGGCGGCATTCGGTCTGCTGGCGGCCCATCTGGTATGGTTCCACCACGGGGTCCGGCGCGGCAACTGGAACCGGGCCTGGCTGGCCTCCTGTGCCGTCATGGTGCCGACGATCTGGGCCGGAGGCATGAAAATGTTGCTGTTTTATCTTTTTCCGCTGATTTTCATGCGGCGGCCGCTGACGATCTGGCCCAAGCTCAACCGTCCGGGGACCATCGTCGGCGCGGTCCTGATTGCCGCCGGGCTGCTGTTGTGGATCGCCCCCCAGTGGCTTACCAACGCCCCCAGCAGCGGCCGGGAATTCGCCGGCTGGGAATGGGACTGGCTGCGAGGATTCCCCTTTGATCTGCTGTTGCGGCTGCTCCCCTGGTCACTGCTGTTGTGGATACCATTCTGCGCCGCCCTGCATCCGCTGGATGCCACGCCGATCTTCGGCCGTTTTCTGCGGACCATCAGCGGTTCGCTGTTTTTCCTGCTGTGGCTCTCGCCGGGTTGGCGGAGTCCGGATATGCTCTTTCTGGCCGCGCCGCTGGCGATCCAGATCGGCTGCGGGTATGAACTGGCGGCCCGCCGTTATTCGACCCAGATCCGGCTGTTGGGCAAAGCGGCGGCACTGTTCACCTGTCTTACGGCATTTGCGCTGTTTTTCTTTCTGTTGCTGCCGGAACAACTGCTGCACACGGCATTCGACCTTGATTTTGCGATTTCTTTCCGCCGCGACTGGGCTTATATCATCCCGTCGCTGGCGATCACCGCCGGGCTGCTGGCGGGCGGAACGGCCGGTATTTTCGGGAACAAACGCAACCCGGTCTGGCTGCATTTTCTTTTTGCCGCGGCCGCGGGCGGGATGTTCTGGTGGACGGTCATCCATCCCTATCAGGCCCAGGACCACCGCCGGGCGGAAATGGGCGACCTGCTTGCCGCGATCCTGGCCGAAGAAAATCTGCCGCCGGATCACCCGGTTTACAAAATCGACATTCAGGAATTTTACTGCGAAGGCAGCCGTCTGCGGCACCCCATCCGCAAAATCAGTATGCTGAACGAAATCCCCGACCGGGAACCGGTGGTTTACCTGCTGGCAACGGAATTTCCGCAATATCCGCGCCGGGATTGGAAAAATCTGCTTCCGGCGCAAAAACAGCGTTACTTCGGGAAACGCCTCGGGCTGTGGCGCGGCACCGTCCATCCGGAAAACGGAGAATGACCCATGGCTGTTGCCGACCGTCCCATTCTGGCCGGGATGACCCCGGATGAATTGAAAGCCTTTGTGGTTTCCCACGGCCACCCGGCCTATCGTGCGACCCAGATCAATGACTGGCTCTGCCGCCGGTTCCAGATGGTGCCGGATGCCATGAAAAATCTGCCCTCGGCCCTGCGTCAGGATTTGCAATCGGAACTCCATGCTCCGTCCAGCCGGATCATCCGCCGGGCCGATGCCGGTGACGGCACCGGTAAACTGCTGCTTTCGCTCGCCGATGACGAAGTGATCGAAATGGTCACGATCCCCGCCGGAGACCGGTTGACATTCTGTTTGAGCACCCAGGTCGGTTGTCCGGTACGGTGCCGGTTCTGTGCCAGCGGAGCCGACGGCCTCAAGCGCAATCTGCGCTGTGGCGAAATCCTGGAGGAATACCTGCACGGCATTGCCGCCGCCGGGAAACAGCCGGAAAATCTGGTATTTATGGGTATTGGCGAAGGCCTGCTCAATATCGGGGAACTGCTCAAATCCCTTGACCGCCTGACCTCGCCCGCCGGATTCGGCATGTCACCGCGCCGGATCACCGTTTCCACCAGCGGCATCGTGCCGGGCATCCGGCAGCTGGCGGCGGTGAAGCGCGAATACAATCTGGCCATTTCCCTGCACGCCGTCAACGACCGTATCCGGGCGGAACTGATCCCCGATGCCTGCCGTTATCCGGTTCAGGAGATCCTGCGGGCCGCCGATGAATACCGGGAAACCGTAGGGCGGATGGTAACATTTGAATACACCCTGCTGGACGGCATCAACGATTCGCGCGCCGATGCCGCGGAACTGGGGCGTTTGAGCCGCCGGCATCACGCCAAGATCAACCTGATCCCGTTCAACGAAACCGGCAATGGATTCCGCCGTCCGTCCCGCCGGACCATCGATGAATTTGCCGCGGAGATCGAACGGAACGGCGGCCATGTCACCGTCCGCCGGGAACGCGGAAGCGGCGAAAATGCGGCGTGCGGCCAACTGCGCCGTCAACACGCCGCACCGGACAACGCCGGTCTGTCAGACAACTGAACGGTCCGGATCACAGGCCGCTTGCCAGAAACTCTTTCAGGGCATCACGCCAATCAGGCATCGGCGGCAATCCCGCTATTCGGAGCATCATCTTGTCCAACCGGGAATTGGCGGGACGGGGTGCCGGCCGCGGAAATTCTGCGGTGGTGCATCCTTCGACCTTCTGATCCACACCGGCCTGCCGGAAAATCTCCCGGGCAAATCCGCACCAACTGGTCTCGCCTTCGCAGGTCAGGTGGAATGTCCCGGTCAGTTCCGGACGCTCCAGAAAAAGCTTCAAATGCCGGGCCACGGCGACCGTGGAGGTGGGATTCCCCACCTGATCGTCCACCACTTTCAGCACCGGCCGGGTACCGTCGGCCAATTTCATCATGGTATGCACAAAACTGGGACCACCGGCACCATAAAGCCAACTGATCCGCGCAATAACATGGTTGGGGCAATGGTTGCGCACCATTTCTTCGCCGGCCAATTTGCTTTTGCCGTAGAGGGTCAGCGCGCCCGGCTGATCGAATTCATGATACGGCCGGTCGAGATCGCCGTAAAAAACATAATCGGTGGAGATCGCGATCAGGCGGATGTTGTTGCGGTGGCACGCGGCGGCAACCACACCGGAACCGTAGCCGTTCAGTTTATACGCCAGTTCCGGTTCACTTTCGCAACGGTCAACTGCCGTCATGGCGGCGCACTGGATCACCACATCGGGTTTGATTTCCCGCAGTGCCCGGTCGATCCCGGCCGGATCGGTGATATCCACCTCCGGCAAATCGGTTGCCACCACTTCGTATTCCGACAATTCCCGGACCAGCGTCCGACCCAGCATCCCTCTGCCGCCAGTCAGCATGATCTTCATTTCACCACCTCATCCATACCGTCAAATGGCGCCATACTCAAACAATTCCGCCTCGGCAAAAACCGGGTTCCGCCGGTCTTTTTCGGACAGAAGCAACTGATCCGCCGGGACTCGCCAATCGATCCCCAGGGCCGGATCATCAAATGCGATCCCCCGTTCATGGCTGGGCATGTAGCGGTTGTCGCACTTGTAGGCAAAAATAACATCATCGCTGAGCACGACAAAACCGTGGGCAAAACCGCGCGGCACAAAAAGCTGCCGTTTGTTTTCGCCGGACAATTCCACGCCGATATGTTTACCAAATGTGGGGGACCCCTTCCGGATATCCACGATCACATCCAGCACCGTTCCGGAGATCACCCGCACCAGTTTGGCCTGGGTATAGGGAGCCGCCTGATAATGCAGGCCCCGCAACACCCCGTAACGGGAACGCGATTCGTTGTCCTGCACGAATTCGCAAACCAGCCCGGCCTCCTGCAGTGCCTGCTGATTCCACGATTCAAAAAAATAGCCGCGGCTGTCACCGAACACCTTCGGTTCGATAATAAAAGCATCGGTCAATTCGGTTTCGATAACCCGCATAATCTTCACTCCCTGATATGATTGCTTCCTCCCGCTTACTTTACAGCGGCTCGCCCGTTTTACAAATCAAAAAAAGAGTCTTTATCAACATTTCAGCAGATTTCAACGCAAATCTGAAAACGACAGCGGCCGGAATCCGGCGCGCCGTTCCGCTCTCTCCCCGGCCCGCACCGACAAATATTTCCACCGGCAGAAGGCAAAGTCATGCGGATAATAATTTTCCAGCCAGTCGTATTTCAACTGGTAGGTAATGGGGACCCCTTCAAAAATCCACGGCTCGGCCGCAACCAGATAACGGGCCATCTCCCGGTACCGGGCCGTCCGTTCCGGCGAATCCGGCATGTGGACCACGGCTTCGTACATCCGGTCAAAAACCGCATCCCGGAATCCCGCCCGGTTGCAGCCGCCGATGTTGCCGCTGTAGAACAATTGGAAAAAATTTTCCGCATCCGGATAATCCCCGACCCACGAATACCGGAAAATCTGCACCTTGCCCTGCCGGATCTTCTGCACAAAGCGGGGCGCACTGTTCAATACCGGCACGATCCGGACCCCGATGCGCTCCATGAACGAAGCAAACAATTCCCCGAGCTGCCGCTGGGCGGATGTCGTATTGCCCTGGTCAAAGGTGAATGTCAGCGGTTCGCCGGTGGCCGGATCGATCCCGTCGGGATACCCCGCCTCGGCCAGCCATTGACGGGCCTGTTCCACATCGGCGCATTGCCACGGATTCACCAGATCCGGATCGAATCCCGCCACCCCCTCCGGCAGCGGTCCGGCCACCGGCAGCATCAATCCACCCAGGTGCTGCTGCAGGGCCGCCGTATCAAATGCCGCCGCCAAAGCCCGGCGCAATTTCGGATCACGGAGTTTGGGATCGGCGCAGTTGAATCCGATGTAGCGCACCTCGAATTCCGGAGCCCGCAACAACTGGATACCGCGTTCCGCCAGCCGGGGCGACAGCCCGCCATCTCCGGCCACAAAATCAAGATTGTCTTTATCCAGCACACTGGCGTCCAATTCGCCCTGCAGAAACAGCAGCCAACCGGAGAACGCCTGCCGGATCTGACGGCAGACCACCGTATCCGCCAGCGGCAGTTTCCGGGTCCGGTCCGCCGCCGACTCGGCCGCCGGATAAAACTGTGGCCGGTAATCGGGGTTCCGGTCAAGGATCAACCGGTAATCCCGGATCCATTCCCGCAACCGGAACGGGCCAGACCCCACCGGATGTTCGCTGAATCCTTCGCCGTAATACGCCACCGCCTCCGGCGGCACCACCGCGGTATTGGGCAACGCCAGAACCGCCAGGAAACGGGGGTCCGGTCCGGTCAGCCGGACTTCAAAATTCAGGTCATCCACAACCGTCAATCCGGCGACCGGAAGATCGTACAGACCATCAGGATTTTCAAGACTTCTGCGGTTGAATTCATCCAGACCGGCGATTTTGCCGCGCAGCATCCAGTAGGCGGGACTGTGGAGCCGGGCATCGGCCAGCCGTTTCCAGGAATAAACCACATCCGCGGCTGTCACCCGGCGTTTTTTGCCGCCGAAACAGGGATCTGCCGGGAACCAGAGATCATCCCGCAGCCGGAACCGGTACCGCAATCCATCGGCATCGCAGACCGGCATTTCCGCCAGCATCGACGGAACCAGCCGGTACGGCTTGGCCGGATATTCGTATTCCAGAAGCGTGTCATAAAACGCCGCCGTCATGTTGCGGCTCGCCAGATCATCGGCCAACGCCGGGTCCAGTGTCCGCACCCGTCCGCCGGCCCCCAGATGCACCTCGTTCACCGGCGGGGCAGACGCCTTTTCACAACCGGCCAACAACAGAAGAATGGCCGCCAGCAGCGGCATCAACCGGCACATCATCCCCGCAAAGCGGCGAATTTTTCCGCCCAGACAGGATCCGGTTCCACGGTTGCGACCGGGAACGACCGGCTCACCACCTGACGCGCTTCGGCCAGCCCATTGAGTTCGCCTGCGGCGATCAACTGCACCAGCAAATTGCCCACGGCAGTACCTTCCACCGGTCCGGCTGTCACCGGCCGGTTCAGAGCCGCCGCCGTCAATTTCACCAGCAGTTGGTCGCGGGTCCCGCCGCCGACCACATGAAGCACCGGGCAACGCACGCCCAGCAACTGCTCCAACTGGTCGATATGATCGGCAAATGTCCGCGCCAGCGAATCGTAAACCGAACGCAGCATGGCACCGTCATTGGCAAAAACCACACCGGATTCCGCCGCCGCCGCGCAAACCCGTTCCGGCATATTGTCCGGGGCCATAAAGCGGTCCGTTGTCAGATCCAGCAGACAACTGCTGAACTGTTCCGCCGCCGCCATTTCCTCCATCCGGGCGAAACTGCATTCGCGCCCGCTTTCGTTCCAGGTGCGCCGGATCTCCTGCAACAGCCACAATCCCATAATGTTACGCAGATAACGGATCTTGCCGCCAAAACCGCCTTCGTTGGTGAAATTCGCTTTCCGGCCCGCATCGTTGACGATCGGACCATCCAGTTCGGCCCCCAGCAACGCCCAGGTGCCGGTGCTCAAATAAAATGGTTTTTCTTCGCCGGGGTCCGACGGCACCGCCACCACCGCACTGGCGGTATCGTGAGATGCCACCCGGTACAGCGGGATCCGGTCACAACCGAGTTCCGCCGCCAGATCGGCCCGCAACAATCCGGCCGCCGTGCCGGGTTCGGCAATGGGCGGGAAAATATCGCGGGGGATGTCCAGCAATCCCAGCAGATTGTCGTTCCAGGTGCGGCTGAAGGGGTCCAGCAATGCCGTGGTGGAGGCATCGGTATATTCCGCGGCTTTGTCCGCCCCGAGGAAACGGAGCAGAGCATCCGGGATCATCAGGAAATCGGCATTGTCGAAATCTTCCGGGTGATCCATGCGGTGGGCGGCCAACTGATAGACCGTGTTCAGGGAAACATCCTGGATCCCGCTGAACCGGTAAAGGGCCGCGGCATCCAGCCGCTGACGCACCGCCGCTTCGCCTCTGGCGCACCGCGCATCGCGGTAATGATACGGCATCCGCCGGGCGATCCCGGTCCGGCGGTCGCAAAGCACATAATCCACCCCCCAGGTATCGATACCGATCCCGGCGATATCGCGGGTGACAACGAGGGCTTTCCGCAATCCCTCCACCAATTCCCGCTGCAGACTCTCAAAATCCCAGAAAAGCGATCCATCCTGCCGCACCGGGCCATTGACGAAACGGTGGACCTCCTGCAATTCCAGTTTGCCACCATTCAGAAAACCCAATATGCCGCGGCCGCCGGAAGCACCGAGATCAAACGCCAGAAAACCACGCCGGTCTATCATCGTCAATCCCTTTTTCTTACGCCGTCAGAATTTGACGATGCGGCCGCCGCCCAGATCGAAGTATTCCTTGATCGAGAAGAAAACCGGATTGGATTCAGCTGTGTCATCCTTGCCGCTGAAGCCTTTGACCAGCACCACTTCGGCGTGGGCATCGAGGAACCCGACATTGACGGCGTTATCGGAATGGGCCGCCGTCACCAGGCAGTTGCCGTCGGTCAGCGTCCACGGTTTACCGGCAACCACGCCCATGCTCTTCCAGGACGAAGCGTCCAGCGCACAGGTCAGGAAATTCATTTTGGCAGGCGGGATCATCACTTTTTTGTTGCTGTTCGGGTGCTTGACCTTACGGGATGTCGCCAATTTTTCCACCGCGACCTCCACCTGATAATTCTGGCTGGAGCCGCTGTAGCTCAAATAATCCCGGCTGAATTTGCCGTAGGAATCGGGCATACCGTACACCGACTGGAACTGATACTGTTCCGAAATCGAATCTTCATCCCGGAGCCGGGTGGTCGGGTTGCCGGAATCCCCGGTGATCACATCCGACATGCTGGGGCACGACATGACTTCGCGGGAATCCAGAAATTTCTTTTTCTTCAGCACCTTGGCCCACGATTCATTGTTCCGGGAAAAAGCCGCCGGCCCCCAGCCTTTGTAATCGTTGCTGTACATCGTGTAAGCGGTCATGCACTGTTTGAGGTTGTTCAAACAGGAGGTCCCTTTGGCTTTTTCCAGAGCCATCCCCACCGCCGGCACCGTCAATCCGGCAAGCACAGCGATAATGCCGATCACAACCAGCAATTCAGTCAGAGTAAAATCATGGCGTTTCATGCGTCCAGTTCTCCTTGCTAAAAATGATTCTCATCCTTACGGTACTTTACTACAAATAATACACCGGAAAACCGGCTTTTGCAAAACAATTTTCCGTTATTTTCTGCGACATCACCGCGATTGCGGCTTTTTCTGCCCGATCGGAGGGCGGTACTGGGTATCCTGACGGCCGGGGACCGACCGGTAGATCACCTCCGGACCACGGTAAAAAACCGACATCCGCCACCCGAATTCATAGGGATCGCTCATATCATCGAACCGCCCCCGGGACTCCACCTGCACCGTTTTATCCGGCAATTCCCAGGTGCAATCGACCTCACCGGCGTAATCCCCGGTGTAACGGATGCGGAACAACGGCTCCGAAGTACGGATCAATTCCTGCTCCGCCGCCGTAAATTTATTGCTGTTCTCGCCCGGCCGCCCCAGCAGCGAATACCGGGCGATCTCGATGATCTGCGCCCGTTGTTCATCCGTCAGCGGATAACAATCGCGCCCATCGATCGTTTTGGCGGTACGGCACCCGCCCGCCATCAGCAATACGGCAATGCCGCACAAACTCAACATCTGTTTTATCATCATCTTTATCATCATCACAACCCCGTTGGCAGATCGACAAACACCCCGTCGATCCCGTATTTTTCTTTCAGCAATGCCAGCACGGCCCGCACCCCGACGGTTTCGGAAACATAATGCCCGAGCACGATCACAGCCACATTGCTTTCTTTCATTTCGTGATACATCTGATGGGTGAATTCCCCCGTCACCACCGCTTCGCATCCCTGCTCCGCGGCCGCCTCAAAACAAAGTTCCCCGCCGCCGCCGGAGATCACCGCCACCCGGTTCACCCGGCGATCGCCATTGTAAACACGCGTATCCGTTTTGGTCCAGGTGAACTGACTATCCAGCATAGCGGCCAGTTCCGCCGCCGTCATCGCCTCCGGCAATGCTCCGGCGAAACCGATATCCGTACCGTGGTAACAGGCACAACTCTGCCGCTCCTGCAGCCGCATCATATCGGCCAGCTGGGCGTTATTGCCCACGACCGGATGGGCATCCAGCGGCAGATGCGCGGCATACAACGAAATATCGTTGCGGAAAAGCATTCCGATCCGCGCGCCGGGGATACCCGTCATCCGCCGCGGTTCCGCGCCCCAACTGATCCCGTGATGCACCAGCACCAGATCGGCTTTCTCCTGACGGGCCGCCTCAAACAATGCCATACAGCCATCGACCCCGGCGACCACCCGGGTGACTTCGCCGGATGCGGCCACCTGCAAACCATTGTTGGAAGCATCATCGGCAAACTCCCGCAACCGGAGGTAATCGTCAAGAAATGCTGTCAATTCGTCCCGTTTCATCGTTCTGCTCCTCCCGTTTCCGTGAACCGGTATCTGATGATCCGCCACCGGAGATCCTGTTGTTTACCCGCCAGAAAAGCCTCCCAATCCGCCGGGCCGTTCAGTTTCCGGATCTCCTCCCGTTCCGCCGCCGTGGTCCGGAACAACACCTGCTGTGCCGCCGTCACCCCGCACGCCAGAAGCCGGTTCTGCGCCCGGAAATAATTTTCCCGCCCCATGGCGTTCCGCAGCAGCAGATAAAGCGGAAAACCCACCGCGGCAATCCAGAACGGCCATGTCAGCATCCGGGGATACCAGAAAAATTGCAGCATCTGCGCCACAAAAAGCAACAGTGCCGGAACCATGAAATACAACGCATCCCGCTGCCGCACAAAACAATTCCCCAGATAGCGGCGGAATCGTGACGGACTGGTCTGGTAGGCAAAAAATTCCTCCAATTCCGGATCGCGGATCATCTGCCGAGCCAGATGGCACAGTTCATGCGCCTGCAATTCCCGGCGGTTGTAAATGAAAAAACGCTCCCGGGTACGAAAATGGGACCGCAGAAAAAACACCGCCGGCACCGCGCCTTCGCTGTCATTGATCAGACAGCCGCCCCACAACGCACCGACATCGCGCGACAGAAAAAATCCCGGACAGCGGCGCACCGCAAAACCGTACAGCGGGGCCGTTATCTCCGCCGCCTCATGCAGCAGTTCCGGCGGCACCCGATCCGCAGCAGTAACTTCAATATTGTCAAAAAGCCGGGTCCGCCCCTCTTCCGCCAACACCTTTTCCATCGCCTCCAACTGCTGTTCGCAGGAGATCAAACGCTGTTGATACGCGGCGAAACTTTCACCCGGCTCCGGCGGCATTCCGGCAGCATCCCAGGCGGCCAATCCGGCCAAATCGTTTTCCTGCAGCTGCTCCGGCGGCGGCGGTTCCGGATACGGCAGAGACACCATCATGCCTTCGGCTCCGCACTGCCGCCGTTGTCATTTTCGCCGCCGTTTTTGCGCTGACGGCGACGCTCCCGATTCCGTTCCCGGTTCTCGCTGTTCTTTTCCTTGTTGTCGGCTGCGCCATTCTGGGGGCGGTTGCGTTTTTCCGGATTCCGGTTGTTGCCACCGCCATTGTTGTTCCGGCCGGGTTGCGGCCGCCGTTCCGGCGGACACGGTTTGACATCGGCCGCTTTGCAGCGCACCTGCGCGCCGCCCTCCAGAGCCAGCGTGACTTCCTGGGTCAGCAGATTGCGGTCGCACACCCGGCCGCATCCGGCGGCGGATTCGCACCATTCCCCGCGGCGGGGCATGGTTTTTTCCAACTCCACATAGCCCTCATGCTCAAACTTGAGACAGCATTTGAGGCGGCCGCAGACACCGGAAATCGCCGCCGGTGTCAGCGACAGATCCTGATCTTTTGCCATACGCACGTTGATGGAATCAAATTCTTTCAGAAAACGGCAGCAGCACAACACCTGACCGCAGACCGCAATGCCGCCCCGGATCGCGCTTTCGTCGCGCACCCCGATCTGCCGCAATTTGATCCGGGTGTTCATCGTATGCGACAACACCTTGACCAATTCCCGGAAATCGACCCGGCCATCCGCCGTGAACTGGATCGTCAACTGTTTGCCGTCAAGCGAATAACTTGCATTCAAAAGTTTCATCGGTAACTGCAGATAATCCACCTGTTCCTGGGCCTGCCGCATGGCTTCGGCGTTGCGGCCGACGTTGCTTTCCATCATCTGCAGATCCTGGGCATCGGCTTTGCGGACGATCCGGGGCATTTCCTCGCCGCAACTTTCTTCCAGCACCGCCCCCGGTGCCGATACCCGCCCGCAGTCATAAAAAAATTCGCGGCTGACCACGCACATATCGCCGCGCCGGATGTCCAGCGACTCGCTGCCCCGCGCCTGATAACTGGCTCCGTTGTCCAGCAAAATGGTATAGATCCGTTCCATAGTCCGTATTTTCAATCTCCCTGTTCCGTCGTATCGTGCACCGCCAGAGCCGTTGCCACATTGCCCAGCGGCGCACTGACCTGCACCCCGGCGATCCGGTACCGGATGGCGGCGATCAATTCGCGGGCAATGGCGATCCCCTCCGCCCGCTGTTCATCCCGGCCGGTCACTGCCGCCATCCGGGCCATGATCGAATCCGGCACGGTCACGCCCGGCACTTCATTACGCATAAATTCCGCATTGCGGTAACTGGCCAGCGGCCACACCCCCGCCATCACCGGCACCCGGAGATGCGCGATCCGGTCGAGGAACCGGAAAAGCGGTTCCACCGCAAAAACCGGCTGGGTGATGATGTATTCCGCACCGGCCTCCACTTTTTCACATGTCCGCCGGTATTCGCGTTCCGGATCGATGGCACTGGGATCGGCTCCGGCGGCGATCACAAAGCGGCTCTGCGCGCCCAGGCTCTTACCGGCGGCATCCAATCCGCCATTGAGCTGCGCGCCCATCCGGATCAAACCGATCGAATCCAGGTCGAAGACCCCGGAACTGTAGGCGTAATCCCCCAGTTTCGGCGGATCGCCGGTGATAAAAAGCAAATTGTTCAATCCGCAGGCGGCACAGCCGAGCAGATCGGCCTGCAATCCCAGCAGACTGCGGTCCCGGGCGCAGATATGCAGCACCGTTTCGATCCCGACCTCCCTTTCGATCGCCGCTGCCGTGACCAGCGCGGAGAGCCGGGCACTGGCGCGGGGACCATCCGGCAGATTGATCGCATCGATCCCGGCCGCCTTGCACTGCCGTGCTTTTTCCAGCGTGGCCGTCAGATCGAACCCGCGCGGCGGTGTGATCTCGACACTGCGGAGCCACTCCCCGGCGGCCAGTTTGGCCCCCAGCCCCGACCGTTGCGCCAGCGGCACCGCCGGAGCGGCCGGATCGGCGGATTCGCCGATCACCCGGATACCCTGCGCCAAACCGCGCTGTTCGGGACACACCGTCCGGGCCATATCGAGGATATGCGCCGGGGTGATCCCGCAACAGCCGCCGATCCCTCTGGCACCGAGCATCAGGTAACGCCGGGCGTAGGTGGTGAAATATTCCGGACTGGAGAGATACACCGTCCGGTTGTCGATCTGCCGCGGCGTACCGATATTGGGCTGTACGATCAGCGGTTCCGCGATCATCGGCAGGAATGTTTCCACTTTTTCCAACATACCGTCCGGACCGCAGCCGCAGTTCAACCCCACGGCCGCCATACCGCTGTGCCGGACCAGTTCGTAGCAGACATTCAGATCCGGGGCACCGGGAGCCGTGGAAAAACTGAAGACAAAGGCATAATCATCAAATTCGACTTTCAGTTTTTCGGCGGCGGCCGCGGCACGGCAGATATCTTTTTCGGAGGCAAGCGATTCAAAAAGCAGGAAATCGGCACCGGCCCGGAGCAGACAACGGCCGTGTTCGGCAAGCATATCCGCCGCCGCCGCCAGTTCCATTCCGGCCGCGGCCTCTTCTTCTTCCAGCGGCCCGATGGCACCGGCGACCATAGCCCGGTCCCCGGCGACTTCGCGGGCGATCCGGACCGAAGCGGTATTGATCTCCTCCATTTTTTCCGCCAGACCGAACCGGGAAAGTTTCAGCCGGTTCCCGCTGTATGTATTGGCGGTCATGACCATGGCCCCCGCCTCCAGATAAGCCTGATGGATGCTGCGGATGACCTGCGGAGCCGTCAGCGACAACTGTTCAAACGAGGCATTGATAAAGAAATTGCGGCGGTAGATTTCGGTCCCGATCGCGCCGTCAAAAATCACCACTTCACGATGCAGTTTCGCTGTTAATTCTGCTGCTTTCATGTATCCTCCCTATCATTGCTTTATACTATATCACCATTCGGCAGGCAGGCAAGGTTTTCTGGAAAATTTTTCTTCCGATGATATATTGTTTGCGGTCTGATCCAAACAAACATTCTCACCTTAATGCACAGAAAGCGAACCATCATGCTGATCCAACTTCAGGAACACCCGGAACTTTTTCACGGCATCGACTCGATCGCCGCCGCCCCGGAGGGATTTGTCCCGCTCCGGATGACCCCGGCTCTGCAGGACTGCTACGCCGGCACGGAACACGCCATCATCCGTGCCCGCAGCACGACCGGTGTCCGGCTGATCTTCCGCACCGACAGCCCGTTTGTCATGCTGCAGGCCCGTTTCCTGCGGGCCGCCCGCGAACTCTATTATTTTTCGGTCCGGATCGACAGCCGCCCGTTTGAAGTTTACGGCCCGGAGTCCCGCACCCCGGATTACACGCTTTCGCTGGAACTGCCCGGCGATGGAGCCATACACCGGGTGGAGATCCATCTGCCGCACCTGGTCGAAACCGCCATCTGCGGACTGGCCGTTGCCGACGGGGCCGCTGTCAAACCGGTGCGGACCGCCCCCAAAATCATTTTTATCGGGGACTCCATCACCCAGGGCATGACGGTTTCGGCACCGCACCGGACCTTTTACGCCCGGATCGCGGCATTTCACCGCTGTGATTTCCGCAATATCTGTGTGGGCGGAGCCGACACCTCTGCGGCCGCCGGCAGACTGGCCTGCGCCATACCGTGGAAAATGGCGATCTACGCATTCGGCACCAACGATCACGCCCACAACACCCCGCTGGACACGCTGACCGCCGAAGTGACCGGGGCCCTCAAAGCCCTGTGCCGCCGACGGTCCGCCAAAATCGTGGTACAGACCCCGCTCTGGCGGGCTGATGCGCCGCCGGTCGCGGAAAAACAGCCCAACCAACTCGGACTCCTGCTGCAGGATTACCGCGATACCATTGCCGCCGTGGCGCGGGAATTTCCCGTGACCCTGATCGACGGCCGGGACCTGCTGCCCGCCGACCCGGCTTTCTTTGTTGACGGCCTGCATCCGAATGATGCCGGTGCGGAACGCATCGCCGCAGCATTGCTGGAGCAACTGCCGGACCTGGATTGAACATCCCGGCTCCCGGGCATAAAAAAACCGCACCGGAACGGTGCGGTTTTTTCTTTACCGGATCGCCTTATTTGCGCTTGGCGATGATGGTGGTATCGATCAGCGTTTCGGTATCGAGCCGCCAGAAATAACGCTGCGGCGCACCGACCGTATTGTAGTCGCGGAGCTGTTCGACACTGGCCGGGGCGGCATGACCGTCCATCCAGCCGATCATGGCTTCCGAACCGTGGTTCATAGCAGTACGGTAGGTGGAGTCGCCCACATAGCAGACCATGGCACGATAGCCCCAACTCGTCGAACTGGCGTGATAGCTGTCGGTAATGAAGTTGCAGCTCGACGGAGTCAACGCCGGAGAAACGCTGGTTTCCTTCCAGTTGGAAAGTTTGGTGAAAGCGATTTCCGGACGGTTCGGGTTGGAGGCCATGTTGCTGCGGATGACCGGCGGACGGGCATTCACCCATTCCCCGGCACCGCCGATACCGGTGCAGAGCGCGGAGGTACGGCCGCCCCAGGTCCAGAAGATACCGTAGGTCTGGTTCCAGTCGCCACCGTCGCCATTGTTGTTCTGGTCAACGTGGGAATGGGTCATCATGTTCGGGCAGGTATAGGCGGGACGGTTCTTCATGTATTCCATATAGAAGAGGCCTTTGCACCAGGTGATTTCGTTCGGCCAGAGATCATCCGGGATCGGTACCGACGGAAGCACACCGGAGCCCCAGTAGATCGGGATACCCCAGCCGTTGTGGTCATCGACATACATCATGTACGCCAGCATACACTGCTTGATGTTGCTCGTGCAGGCCGATTTCCGGGCGGTATCCTTGGCCCGGTTCAGAGCCGGCAGCAGGATCGACGCCAAAATAGCGATGATCGCGATCACGACCAAAAGCTCGATCAGGGTAAAATGCTTCTGTTTCTTCATTTTCCGTCTTCCTTCTTTCAATTACGAATGTTTGTCTGACAAACAATTTCAGTTACTGTAACTAATTTTAACACAACTATCGCTGTTCAACAATGGATAAAACAACTTTTTCTACAGCAACTTTCGGATAAATCACCCGTCCCGGCGGCAAACCCCCCGCCAGACGCGGGCCGTCAGATGCCGGGATACCCGTCAGATGCCGAGGTCGATCATGGAGTCGGCCACCTTGCGGAAACCGGCAACGTTGGCCCCCATCACATAGTTGTCCGGTTCGCCGAATTCAGCCGCGGCGGAACGGGCGGTTGCATGGATATTGACCATGATACTGCGGAGCCGTTCGTTGACTTCTTCCGAGGTCCAGTTCATGCGGATCGCATTCTGGCTCATTTCCAGACCGCTGGTGGCGACCCCGCCGGCGTTGGCCGCCTTGCCCGGGCCGAAAAGCACATTGTTCGCCTGCAGGTATTCGGTAGCCTCCAGATTGGTGGGCATGTTGGCACCTTCGCTGACACAGAGGCAACCGTTTTTGACCAGAGCCTTGGCGTCTTCCAGATCCAGTTCGTTCTGGGTGGCGCAGGGCAGCGCGATATCGCACGGCGTAAGCTGCCACGGCCGGGCCCCTTCAAAATATTTGGCCCCGGTGAAATGTTCCGCATATTCGCGGAGACGGCCGCGGCGGACATTCTTGAGTTCCTGGATCCAATGCAGTTTTTCCGCATCGATACCATTCGGGTCGTAGATCGCGCCGCTGGAATCGGACATGGTCAGCACCAGGCCGCCCAACTGGATGGCTTTGGCGGCCGCATACTGCGCCACATTACCGGCACCGGAAACCAGCACCCGCATCCCTTCAAACGTGCGGTTGCGGGTTTTGAGCATTTCTTCCGCAAAATACACATTGCCGTACCCGGTCGCTTCCGGACGGATCCGGCTGCCGCCCCAGTTCAGACCTTTGCCGGTCAGCACGGCGGCGTTGGTGTGGGTCATGCGCTGGAAGGAGCCGTAGAGATAACCGATCTCACGGCCGCCCACCCCGATATCACCGGCGGGCACGTCGATGTCCGGCCCGATGTAGTGGTGGAGTTCCCGCATGAAACTGCGGCAGAACGACATGACTTCCGTGTCGGTGCGGCCTTTCGGATCGAAGTCGCTGCCGCCTTTGCCGCCGCCCATGGGAAGCGTGGTCAGACTGTTCATGAAAACCTGTTCAAAACCGAGGAACTTCAGGATACTCAAATTCACCGAGGGGTGGAAACGCAGACCGCCTTTGTAGGGGCCGATGGCGTTGTTGAACTGCACCCGGTAGCCGGTATTGACCTGGATCTCGCCTTTGTCATCCGACCACGGCACCTGAAAAATGATGATCCGGTCCGGCATGGAAATGCGTTCAAGGATCTTGTTCTTTTTGTACTTCGGATTGGCGGCGATCAGTTTTTCCAGCGAACAGAGAACCTCTGTCACGCTCTGCAGAAACTCCGTCTGGCCGGCATTCCGGCGATGCTGCATTTCAAGCACACTGCTGATGTATTCGTTCATTCGTCTCCTCCTGAATCAATCCGGGAATTGTTTCCATTAAAAATCCGACTTATAATATGCCCTTATTTTTCTTTTTCGCAACATAAAAATTATTTTTCTTCATCTTTTTTTTCGCATCTTCCTACCGCCCGTCATCACAAAACCGTACAGATCAGAAAACTTGCAACAAAGTAAACAACCAAAACAAAGGTCCGTTTCATTCCACATCAGCCATGCCGCTTGCCAGCCACTCCGCCACCTGTTTTTTCTTGACATTTCCGCCCCTCTGCAGTATAGTTTGGAGGGATCAGTGAACCGCCGCAGAATCGAGGGAAAAAATGCAAACCATTTCCGTTGCCGCCATGCGCGCCGCCGAACAAACCGCCGCGGCCGCCGGATTGAGCGAAGAAACCATGATGGCCCACGCCGGACGCAACGCCGCCCGGATCATCGAAACCGAATTCCGCCGCCGCCCCGGATGCCGCCGGGTGGTAATCGTTACCGGCAAAGGGAATAACGCCGGTGACGGCATCGTTGCCGCCGCAGTTCTGCCGGTCCCGGCGGTGATCGCGGCGGCCGTTCCGCTGACCGGATTGACCGGGGCCGCCGCCTGTCACGCGGCCGGACTGCCGGACCGGGTCCCGGTCGTACCGGCGGACAAAATGGAATTCCAACCCGGCGATCTGATCGTCGACGCCCTGTTGGGGACCGGCTTCCGGGGCGATGTGCGGGAACCGTTGGCCACCCTGATCCGCCGCATCAATCAGTCCGGACTGCCGGTGATCGCGCTGGATCTGCCGTCCGGTCTTGATGGCGACACCGGTCGTGCCGGACTGGCGGTCAAAGCCGATCTCACCATCACATTCGGAGCCCCCAAACACGGCCTGATCCAAAACGACGGCCCCGCGCTGACCGGCCCCGTCAGAATCGCCGGAATCGGCATCCCCCCGGAGGATCTTGCCGGTGACGGGGCGGATCTTTTTACCGCAGCCGAAGCCGCCGCCCTGTTGGACCGGCTGCCATTCGACACCCACAAAAACCGGCGCGGCCGGGTACTGATCCTGGCCGGATCGGCCGCCTATCCCGGGGCCGCCGTGCTGAATACCCGCGGGGCCCTGCGGACGGGGGCCGGTTATGTCCGGCTGGCCTGTCCCGGCACCATGCCGCCCCATCTCCCGGCCGCTGTGGTACAGCATCCGCTCCCGGCCACGCCGGAGGGGACATTCGGTCAGGCCGCGATCCCGGCCATCACCGATCTGCTGGCGACCGCCGATGCCGTTGCCGCCGGCAGCGGCTGGAGTCAACACCCGGAATTGCTGACGGTCCTGCAAACCATCACCGCCGGGATGGAGGCCGGGGTGCTGGATGCCGACGGTCTGCGCCTGCTCCCCCGGCTCGGACGACCGCTTCGCGGCCGCTGGGTCCTGACGCCGCATCCGGGTGAAGCCGCCGCCCTGCTGGATGCCTTTGGCGAATCCCCGGCATCCCGGCCGGAAACGGCCCTGTCACTGGCCCGGCATACCGGAGCCGTCACGGTCTTGAAGGGACCGCAGAGCATTGTCGCGGCACCGGACGGCCGTTATTCGGTCAACAGCAGCGGTTCCCCGGCACTGGCCACGGCCGGTTCCGGCGATGTTCTGATCGGTGTGACAGCC
>JAFQLP010000065.1 GCA_017414565.1 Lentisphaeria bacterium
GAAAAGCACGATCAGGAGCGCGCCGAGCGGCAACAGGTTGTCGCTGACGATAAAGTCTTCCAGATCAAGAATATTGCTGTTGCCGCCGAGGGGATGGATGTTTTGGAGCAGGTTGAACCCGAAAAGGCAGGGAAGCGAAAGCACAAAGATCATCACTCCGAAAAACAGGGTGGCTTTGCGCCGGGAAACGGACCGGGAACGCATCAGGAACGCGATGACATTTTCGCTCACAGCGACCAGCGTTGACAGTGCCGCCACACTGGTGAACAGGAAAAAGACGGTTCCGAGCAGCCGCCCGTTGGGCATGGCCTGAAAAACCTTGGTCAGGGTGATGAAGATCAGCGACGGCCCCTGATCCGGCTGCACATCCAGAGCAAAACACGCCGGAAAAATGATCATACCGGCGGCGATCGCGGCCATGGTATCGAGCAGAATGATCAGGATCGATTCACCGGCGAGCGAGCGTTCTTTTTTGATGTAACTGCCGCAGATCGCAACGCTTCCGATCCCCAGACTGAGGCTGAAAAACGCCTGCGTCATGGCGGCAAAAACCGCCGGTGCCAGTTTGCCGTGCGCGAGTTTGGACGGGTCCGGTGTCAGGAAGAAACGCAGCCCGTCGGTTGCGCCTTCGTATGGCAGGATCAGGGCAATGATGAGCAGTTCCAGCAGGAAAAGTCCGCCGAGCATGATTTTCATGGAGCGTTCGATCCCCGCCCGGACGCCCGCCATGCAGATGGCGATGGTCATCACGATCCCCAACAGGTCAAAGAACAGCATCCGTTTCCAATCGGCCAGAAAACCGCCGAAATAGACTGCTGAATCCCGCTCCGCCGGAAAACCGTGGACCAGAAATTCCCAGCCGTAGGAAAGCAGCCAGCCGGTGATGACACAGTAAAACATCAGCAGGATGACATTGCCGGCAAAAATCGGATGGGCAATGACCGTCCACCAGTTGCCGCGCTCCGGGCCCAGTTTGCGGAAGGCATCGGGATAATCGCTTTGCGCCGCTCTGCCAAGTGAAAGTTCCGCGACCATGATCGGAAATCCGAGTATCAGCAGGAACCCGATGTAGATCAAGACAAAGATCGCCCCGCCGTGATTGCCGACAATGTAGGGAAATCGCCAGATATTACCGAGTCCGATCGCACACCCTGCCGTCAGCAGCAGAAAACCCAGCCGCGATCCCAGTTGTTCCCGTTCCGCCATGTTTGCCATCCGTTCCTTCTGTATCAGTATCCGAAAATGCCCTGGCGGTTCTGCCGTTTGATTTCGCGGGTGTACGCCCACACGCCTTCGCCGGTGACATTGTCCGTCAGGATCAGGCTGAAGGTGTAGGAGATTTCACGGTCGCGGCCGGCCTGCGCCGACTGCTTGATGATCGAGCCGGAAAGCGACAGATCATAGGCATTGACTTTGCCTTTTTTGGCGACCGTACTCTGGTTGACATTCGGATCGTGCTGGAGCGTGCGGACCGCCGCCGTGGCTCCGTCGATGCTCTGACCTTCACCGGCGGCATAGGAGGTGAACCGGACTTTGCCGCTGTTGAAAAGGATTTCGCGGAGCCGTTCCGTCAACAGCCGGGAGTCGATGTGTTCCGAGGTGTTGTTCTGGATGGTCGAAAGCATCAGCAGCGGTTTCCGGACATTCAGTTTTTCCCGGGTGGTAAGAGGTTTGCCCGCCTGCGCCGCATCCAGAATGGTCTGTTCAGCATCGATCTTATAGGCCGCCAGATATTCGTCGAAAAGCGGGGAATTCAGCAACGCCTGCCCGGCCTCCTGGGTGATCACGACCCAGTCGGATGAACTCATACGGTCAACATTTTTCACCGCAACGGTGGTGTCGGTCGCTTCCACATAATCCGAGGAAGTGGCACAGCCGGAGGCCAGCAGCAGCCCGGTGGCGGAAAGCATCAGCAGAGAGTAACGCAACATGATAGATTCTCCTTATAGGTTTGGGTGACAGATCAGTTGGATTCTTTGATTTCGAGAATGAAATCCTGACAGGCCGCGGTCGGCGCGACCGATTGCAGAAACACCGTTTCGCCGGGATAAGCCGATACGGTGCGCCAGCCGGAAAGCGGGGTCTGCACGGTCATGCCACCGGCATCCTGCCAGCGGAAGATGTAATCGAACCGGTACGGATTTTCTCCGGTCAGGCCGCTCCACAACTGGGAAAAGATCCCGGTGCGGGCATTGGTGGCAGTAACCTCCACCCGGAGCAGTCCGGCCTCCGTCCGGGCCGTGCGGACCGAACGGAGCAGCAGCCGGTCGCGCAGAAAACGGTCCGTGATGACCCGGCTGTCCCGGATCTGGTTGACGACCGCATTTTTATCGGTGTTTTCCACCGAATTCACGGTATTCTGACAGCCGGTCAGGCAGAGCACGGCAATGACGGGCAGCAGTACCGGATGAATGACTGAATGTTTTTTTGACATGATCCGTTTCCTTTCTGGTTCATGGTAATTCAAAAAGCCGGTATTTCCACGGTGCCGGCGGAGCCGCCGGGGCGCAGACATAGAGAATGGCGGAACCGGCCTGCGGCGGCACCGTTACCGTTACCGGCGCGGTTCCATTGGGGGCAATGGTCAGAGTGCGGTCCGGCGGCAGGGGGATTTCCGCGATCTGGAATTCCCGGGGCAGCAGTTCCCAGGTCCGGGTGTCGGCGGTGTTGAATGCCGCTTTGTAAGCGGCCGCTGCCAGCGATACGGCCAGTCCGACGGCCTCATCCGACTGATTGGCCGCGGATATGGCGGCGTAACTGGCAATTTCTTTGACCGCCGTACTGAGGATGATCCGGGCAATCATGCCCGGCAGCCGGTCGGTGTATTCCTGCGACAGAATGCCGTCCATATCGGCAATGACCGAAGTTTCGGTGAGGGTGTCGCCGGTGCGGACCTGCAATGTGGTGTACGGGGCCGGATAATATTCACAGACCGGCCACGCGGTCATGGCCAGCGTTACGCAATCCGGCAGGATCACCGGGATATAAAGCGTTTCCTGACGGAGCGCGGCACTCCGGCCGTTGGCAAAAATCACCAGCACCGTCCCGCGCCCGGGAACAAAGGGGAACGGTTTTCCGGCGGCCAGTTCCGGCGGCAGATCGCGCCCGGCAAGTTTTTGCGCCGTGATATGGTAACGTTGGATATCCGGATGGTCCGGCATGGCCTGATAGAGGCGTTCAAAGTCCACGATGGCATTCTGAAAATCGCCGTCCCGCATGTAACCGTAGCCGGAGAGGAAAATGGCCAGCGGATTCAGAAACCGGCCGTAGCCCCGGTGGGCCACCGCTCTGGCCGCCTTGACAGCGGCACCGGCATCCCGGTTGGAGGCGTTGTTCAGGACTTTGTCGGCATCCACGCTCCGGGCGGCATCGGGATTGTTTTTCATCGCATCGGCGCGGAGTTTTTCTTCTTCGCGGAAATAGGATTCGTATTCCGTGATGATCCGGTCCTGCGTTTCCCGCAGCCGGAACAATTCGGTGCGGAACCCGGCGGGATCTTTTTTGCCGAGATAGGCCAGTGCTTTGATGACCGGCAGCATCACCCGGTCACGGCAGAACCCGCGGTAGGGCAGGGCATTCAGATTGGTCAACAGCATGGTGCTTTCGGCACCGGCCCGGCGGAGATTGATGATCGCACGCTGATCGAAATCGGCGATCAGTTCCTCCGCCCGTTCCAGATGGGTCAGACTCCGGTCGTAATGGCCCGCCAGATAATGGAATGATCCGGCCTCCAGCCGCCACATGATTTCATCGCCGGTATTGACTGTGGAGGTGTTGTACCAGGCGGGATCTTTCAGTTTATCATCCAGCACCGCCTGAACCTGCGCCTGATCGTCGGCCAGAAAACCCGTCATCAGCGCGGTTTTCTGGGTGTGGGCATCGACTACCGAAGAACATCCGGCGATGCTGAACAGCAGAAGTCCTGCCAAAAACGGAAGTAGCCGCCGCATGGTACCGCCGGTTATTTGAGTTTTTTGGCGGTTTCCGTCGCCAGCGACGGGAGGATCTGATCGATCAGATAACGGCCGTAATCGCCATCGGTCCAGTCACTGGTATCATCGGTCAGGGTGCTGAAATCAAGACGGAGCCGGAACGGGACCGCCGCCGTCTGCATACCGGTCGCCCCGGCGATCACCCGGCTGTAGCCTTCGATATTGCCGATGCGGCGGACCACGGTGGAGCGGGTGACAGGAATGTAAAGATTTTCCAGCGTGCAGGAAAACCGGGTGATCGTGACCTGTACCAGAAAATCAGCCCGGATCAGCGAACCGACTTTGGTGAACAGAGCCGGTTCTGCGGCACTCAGATCCCCGATTTTGTTTTTGGCCAGGATCGGGGCGATCGTTTTCAGATTGTTGAGTTTGACACCGTGGGCGATCAGCCGGGATTCCAGTCCGATATTCAGCGATTCCGCCAGGTAATCCGGGGCGGAAACCTTGATGACCGGTGCCAGCAGGGCCGAACAGCCGTAGCGGCGGGACGGGGCCGCCAGTCCGGCCTGCTGCAGCATATCCGGGAGCCGGTCGGGGATTTCGTCCAGCGAAGCAAAGGTTTCCGTGGCGTTGCGGTCGGCCATGATTTCGCCGGTGGAGGCATTCAGTACCATCAGGGTCAGCACCAGTTTGGAACCGAAACGGCCGATGGTCGGCACCAGCAGATATTTGACGCCTTTGATGGCTCCGGGGCGGGACTTCAGCGTTGCCGCCTGTTCCAGCAATTGACTGCTGTTGGCCAGTTCGATCTCGGTCATCATCTGCTGCAGGGCGGAGCGGGTTATGACCCGGTAACTGCCGGAAACCCCGGCCTCCAGCATGGACCACAGCATCTCCACTTCGGTTTTTGGCAGATCGCCGCCGCGGACGACCGGTTCTGCAACCGCCACCTGATCGGCTGCCGTCATGCTGACTGTCAGGCACAACATGGTCAGGACGGCCGCGATTATCCGGATCTTTTTCATGAAAAAACTCCTATTTTTCCGATTGGGTCGGGGTGGATTGCTGTTCCCGGGCGGCCGGCAGCGGGATTTTGCCGGTACCGGGGCGGCAGGCCGCGGCAAAGTCGGCCGCACCCTGTTTGACGGCCATTGTCAGCAGCCGCTGAAAATGATTGTCGGTAATGACAGCCCCGCTGAGCGGCTGGCGTTCCCGGAGTTCGGCCGTGTAGGTGCCGCTGTAAACCGTGGCACCGCGGGAAAGATCGAACATTTGCAGTATCAGGTCAAGTTGATAGACGACCGTTTTGGTTTCGATGCCGTAGCCGCGGAAGATCACCGTCTGACGGCGGAGATCGGAAACGGTCCCCCGGATCAGATGGGTGGCCCCGGTCAGCCCGGTCAGCCGTTGCGGAAACGCGGCGGGAAAATCCGGGGCGGTCGTCAGTTTGGCCATAGCGGCGGTCAGTGCCGCCGGTTCAATGGTGCTGAAGATCGCCGGATATTGTCCCAGTTCCGCCCGCAGATAATCGGCTCCGATGATCATGGGGCGGGATTCGCCGTGGACGGTCCGCTGATAAAGTTCCCGCTGCTGCATGACCTGCCGCTGGTATTCCGCAACCTCCACGGTGCGTACCGGATCGGTATTTTTGACCGTACCCCAGGCATCGATCATGCGGACGAACCCCTGCATGACCGGATGGATCGACTGGCGGTCTTCGCTGTTGAGTGTGCTGGCAGCCGGGATGGTAAGCACCTGTTTCTGATCGTCCAGAAACCGTTTGTTGCCCTCCACATCGGCAGAGGTGAAATCCAGAACGCCGATTTTGAACGGACCGGGTGCCGGTGATTTTCCGGCAGCGGACAGCACCATCAGAATCATTGTCAGACCGAACAAGGTAAAACGGATCATATTGTTTTCTCCTGGATGCTGATGAGTTTACGCCGTCATCCCGGGCCACGCCCGGTACACAACCCCCTTAGTGTAGCCCCGGAAAAAATATTTTGCAAATCGTTTTTGCCGGCAATCCGGTTCTTGAAGTCGGAATCGGCATAAAAAACCGGTGTTTGTATTTGCATTGAGCAGGGAATGCTTTATATTTAAATCAGGAAAAGCTTCTTTGTCAACAGATCGATTTTGAGGTGAAAAATGTTTTTGACCGGTTTTGCGGATGAAGCAGGCAGTTCGCTGGAGATTCAGATCCGGGCAACCCGGGAACTGGGCTGGCAGTATATCGAAACCCGGGCCATCGGCGATAAAAATCTCGGATCGCTCGATGAGGCGGAATTTGAAGACGTCTGCGCCCAGATGGAAGCGGCCGGGCTGAAATTCAGCTGTTACGGCAGTGCCGTGGCAAACTGGCAGCGGCATCCGCGCAAGGAAGAGGATTTTGAAGCCAGCCGGACGGAACTCCTGAACGCGATCCCCCGGATGAAAAAACTGGGTATCCCGATCATCCGCGGTATGAGTTTTCTGGTCCCGAAAGATGAACAGCCGGACAGCCCCGAACTGGAAAAAATCATTTTCCGCAAGGTCGGCGAACTGGTCCGGATTTGCGAAGACAACGGGATCATTTACGGCCATGAAAATTGCATGAATTACGGCGGTCTTTCGCATCTGCATACCCTGAAACTGCTGGAGGCAGTCCCCAGCCCGGCTTTGAAATTGATCTTTGATACCGGCAACCCGGTCTTCAACACCCGGCGGATCGGTGCCGGTCCGTATCCGCTGCAGTCCGCCTGGGAATTTTATCGCAATGTCCGCGAATTCATCACCTATGTGCATATCAAGGACTGCACCGCGCTGCCCCCGACCGAAGGCAGTTACACCGTTGACGGTGCATTCTGTTACGCCGGTGACGGCTGCGGCGATGTCCGGGCGATCATGCTGGATCTGCTGAAAAACGGTTACGATGGCGGTTTCTCCATTGAACCGCATGTGGCCAAAGTTTTCCACAGCCAGGATCAGAATGCTTCGCTGGAAGATATCCGTTATTCCAGTTACATCGAATACGGTCGGCGGTTTGAAAAACTGCTCCGTGAATGCGGCTGGGGGTGGTAATATGTTCCGTACGGCTGCCGGAAGATTCTGTCTGATACCGGTGCTGGCCGCCGCGATGTTGGCGTGGGCGGCTGCCGCCGGTGACAACACCGTTTACCGCGATGCCGCGGGCCGCACCACCGGCACGGCGCAGCAGGTCGGCGGTCAGCGGGTTTACCGCGATTCCGCGGGCCGCACCACCGGTACGGCACAGCAGATCGGCAGTCAGCGGGTTTACCGTGATGCCGCGGGGCGTACCACCGGCACAGCGCAGCAGGTGGGCAATCAGACGGTTTACCGCGATTCCTCCGGTCGTACCGTCGGCACGGCGCAGCAGGTGGGCAATCAGACGGTTTACCGCGATTCCGCGGGGCGCACCGTCGGTACGGCGCAGCAGGTGGGCAATCAGACGGTTTACCGCGATTCCGCCGGTCGCACCGTCGGTACCGCCCGCCCGTGATATGACCGGGCAGCCAGGGCGATAAAATAAGGATAGGGTATGCAGAAGATCACCAGTAAAGTCTGTATGAATGGCGATGTCGGTGTTCACGGCAACATGTTCGGCGGCAGATTGCTGTATTTGATGGATGAAGCCGCCGCGATCTACGCGCTTCAGTACACCGGCGAAAAACGGCTGGTCAGCCGTAAATTTTCCAGTGTCGAATTTCATTCCCCGGTAAAAATGGGGGATATCCTTGAATTTTACGCCGGTAATCCGGTCTGCGGCACCACCAGTTTTTGTTTCGATATCGAAGTGCATGTCGGCGGCTCCAAGCGTTTTGAAGCCTCCTGCGTCTTTGTGGCCGTGGATGCCGATGGCGGCAAAAAAGCCATTGATTGGGAACAGGCCCCCGGCCGCCGGGAACAGGTTTGACCCGGCAGCCGTACCGGTTGGGACCGGTCAGAGGTTTTCCGTTTCGTCGAAAGGCGTGCCCATGTTCTGGGTGAAACGTTCCCCGAAGTAGGCCGCAAAGAAGGCGATGATCCCGGCGATAAAGCCATAGACGGCACCGCAGGTCAGCGACACATCAAACGGATCGCTGTTGAGCAGCAGCCGGAATGGCATGGTACCGGCAGAAAGACTGATTTCCGCCGCTTCGGTCAGTCGGAATGTGCCGGCCGCCGCCAAATCGGTCAGCAGTTCATTTTCGGCCGGGAGCGCGCCCGCCGCCAGATAACGGGTATAATCGATCCCGGATTCCATCAGTTCGCCGAAGGTCATGCCATCGGCCGCCAGATCCCCCAGCGACAGTTTGATCCCGCTGGCATCGAAGAAAACATACCCCAACCAGAACACCGTGGACACGATCATGCAGGTCCAGGCGCAATTGCTGGAGGCTCGCTTGACATAGAGAGCCGTGATGACCGGCAGGAACACGATCACCAGCTGCGAACACCAACTGTTGATCATCAGCCGGTAGATGCTGTCCACTTTGAGAGCCAGCACAAGCGCGACCACCGCCAGCAGTACCGTGGTGATACGGGTGATCCGCAGGAGCATCCGGTCGGAGATCGTCGGGCAGGCCGGCCGGATCACATTGTTGACGAGCAGCGAGGTCCCGGCCAGCAGGGAACTGTCGGCCGAACTCATGATCGCCGAGATCAGGGCACTCAAAAACAACACCAGCATGACCGGACTCAACCGGTTCAGGATCAGGATCGCCATGTTGGGCAGCACCTGATTATCAAGACTGCCGGAAACCTCGATCCCGTATTTGGCAAAGACAAAACGGGCCGCAAAACCGATCGTGATCGGCACCATGGCCAGTCCCAGATAGAGAAAACCGGCCATGACCGAACTGGAAATGGCGATTTTTTCGGTTTTGCTTGCCAGCGAACGCTGGATCAGGTCCTGACCGACCACACAACCGAGCCCCATGACCAACCAGCTGCCGATGTAATAACTCCACCCCTGCAGGCCGGATACATCTTCGCCCGGTGCCAGCGACCATTCCCTGGCGGGGATCCGGGTCGTCAGCACATCCCAGCCGCCGGCTTCCTGCACCGCGCCCGGCAAGATCAGCAGCAGCCCGCACACGATCAGCGATACCTGCACGACATCGGTGAGCGTGACCGCCCACATGCCGCCGGTCATGGTGTAAAACAGCACCACCGCCGCACCGATCAGGATACCCCAGTACATGTTGACACCGGTGAGAATGTGGAGCAATGTTCCCATCCCCATCATCTGCGCGCCCAGCCAGCCGATATAGACCGGCACCATCCACAAAGAGGTGTAGATGCCCGCCCATTTGCCGTAACGCCGGGCAACGATATCGGTGACGGTCATACATTTGGCACGCCGGAGCATACCCACTACAAAGACACCCGCGATCAGCAGACTGAGCGATGCCCCGAACGGATCCGCGATCACTCCGCCGACACCGTTGGAATACACTTCGGCGGCGACCCCCATGCTGGAACCGGCCCCGAACCAGGTGGCAAGCAGTGTTGCCGTGGCCATCCACAGCGGCA
>JAFQLP010000066.1 GCA_017414565.1 Lentisphaeria bacterium
CCCGGTGCGGTTCACGCCGCAATGGGAAATGCCCCGGAAATCTCTGTCAACCGGAGAGGACCGGGGTGTTTTTTTACCGTCCGGCGGCGGCGACCGCTTCCGCCAGACCGGGGATCTGCCGCAGATCCATGCCCCACAGCGATTCATCCGCCAGGAGTTCATCATCGCTGACACCGGCCGCAAAACGGGCCTCCACCGCCGGTTCATCGCCCGCGCCGCCGGTACGCCGGTACAGCGCGAACCATTCCCCCAGCGATCGCGCCAGGTAATGCGGCAGCCGGGGGGATTCCAGAATGACCGGCAGGATCCGGACCCGCCATTTGGCAAATGAATTGAGTTGGATCGCCGCCAGTTGATGGTGGGCAAAAGGATTGGCCAGCCGCTCCAGCACCGACCGGGCATAGGCGTCTTTTTCCGCATCCGGCAGAGGGATCGTCGGCAGGATCTCGTCAAACAATGTCGTTTCGATGCGGTCACGGAACCCCGGCTCCGTCATCAATTCGCCGACTTCATGGTATCCGGCCAGCAATCCCGCCGCCGTCATCGCGGTATGGGAGGCATTCAGACAGCGTATTTTGCGGACCCGGTACGGCGCAACATCCGGCACCATTTTCACAGTTTCCGCCGGGAACGGCAGACGGTCCCGCAGGCTTTCCGGAGCCTGGATCGCAAACAAGGAAAACGGATCCGCCATGATCGCCAGCGGATCATCCGGAAAATCCGCCGCGATCGACGCCGTGTGTCCGGTAACGATCCGGTCAACCAGCGTATCATAAAAATGACATTCTGCGGCCGCATATTCCCGCGCCGCCGGATCGTCCTCCAGATGCCGCAGCACATAATCCCGCAACACCGCACCATTGTTTTCGATCAATTCGCACGGAAAAATATCAAGCCCCGGCAATCCCGCCCGGCAGCGCACCGTCAGCAGCCGCGCCAGCCGCCAGGGCAACAGCGTGGTATCGCCGGGAACGAACCGGATGCCCGCTTCTGTCGTATTGCTGAAAACCGCCGCCAGATCGGGGTCCCGGGCCAAATCCTCCACCGCGGACCATTCCTCCGAACTGGAGAAAACCCGTTTCAGGCAGGTTATTTCCGTCCCCGCCCCGCAGACCGGCCGCCCGTCCGCGATCCCCCGGACCGCCAGATGATACCGCCCCTGCCGGGCCGCAAAGGCCGGGTCCGGCGATCCCGCCCGCGGTTTGACCGCATAAACGGCACCGTCAAAGCCACGGGCATTCATCGCCTCGATCATCGGCTCCAGAAAACCGCGCAGAAAGACCCCTTCGCCGAATTGCAGGATACGGACCGCCATACCATCAGTCCCGGGTGAAGATCAGCGGGTCCTGATGCAGCATGCCGTAAACCGTTTCCATCGCCCCCCACGCATCGACCAGATGGCACGACGCATCCCCGAAACGGCCGGTCGTCAACGCCCCCGATGCCGCCAGCACCGGTTCGGTTTTGTAATACCAGGTGGAGTGATGCCCCTGATGGCGCCGGCAGGGAACCGGCAGACGGGAACCGTCGGGCGTGTTGGTGTACAGCATTTCCGGATCGCGGGACAACATGTCCGGCACCCCGAACCATTCCTCCACGCCATGCAAAAAGGTATTGCAGCCGATCCCGGTACCGATAAAAAGAATCTTGGCGCGGCGATCCGCCAGCCGTCCCCAGGGCGATGTCCGGGCGCACGGGGAATCAAAATGGTGATGTCCGGCCGTGAATGATGCGGCATCCCGTCCCATGGCCGCCACCGAATGGGTCGGATGCCAGGAACGGAGCGATTCCGGCCGCTTCCGGAAAAGTTCCGGCAGCGTACCGACAATGCCGGGGGTATCCGCCACCGAAAATTCCGGATTCGCGGCGTTCAGGTGGTAGGTGAGAGCCGGAAAAACCAACAGCCCGCCCGCCGGGACCAGATAACCGATCATGGCATCCAGGACGGCTTCGCCGCCGCCATCGACCGCGCCGATGGATTTCAGCGACGAATGGACCAGCAATGTATCTGTGTTTTTTATACCGAGCTGCTGCAGATCCTGCTGCAAAGAATGAACCGTGTGCATTTGTCATCTCCTTCCGATTTGATCCTCCGGACCCGCCGGACCGGACAAACTGCAGTAAATTTACAATCCGGGGTTGAAAATTCAAGCGGGAAAAGGTATTTTAAGCGTACTGTGCGCCGGAGTGCGCCGCCAAAAAAGGAGCGAAATTTCATGTGTTCAATAGCCGGTGTGATCGGCCATGCAGATACCGGGGTCGCCCGCGCGGTGGTCGCCGATATGAACCGCTGTCAGAGCCATCGCGGCCCGGACGGAAGCGGTATTGCGGTCTGCGGTCCGGCGGCCGTGCTGGGACACCGGCGGCTGGCCATCATCGATCCCGACGGCGGGGCCCAGCCCATGACCAATGAATCCGGCACCGTCACCATTGTCTGCAACGGCGAGATCTACAATCACAACGAACTCCGCCGGGAACTGACCGCCCGCGGGCACCGCTTCAACAGCCGCTGCGATGCCGAGATCCTGCCCCATCTCTACGAAGAATACGGCGATGATTTTGCCGCCATGCTGTCCGGCATGTTCGCTTTTGCCCTTTATGATGCCGACCGGGACCGGCTGCTGCTCGGGCGCGACCGCGCCGGGCAGAAACCGCTGCATTACTTTGTCCGCGACGGGCAACTGGTCTTTGCCAGCGAACTGCCCGCCCTGAAATGTCATCCGCGTTTTCCGGCAGAACTGGACCCGAAGGCCGTTTCGGAATATTTATCGCTGTTGTTTGTCCCCGCACCCCGCACCATCTATGCCCATGTGCAGATGGTCGCCCCGGCCCATATTCTCGTTTTCGATGCCGCCACCGGCACCATGACCGGCAAACGCTACTGGCACCCGGACTGGTCCCGCCGGACCGGGCTTTCTTTTGCCGATGCCGCCGTCCATCTCCGGGATCTGACCCGGTGCGCCGTGCGTGACCGGCTGATGGCCGATATGCCGTTGAGCGTGTTTCTTTCGGGGGGCGTGGATTCGGCGGTGATCGCCGCGCTGACAACACGGGAACGGATGCCGGAACCGACCAACGCCTTTACCATCGGTTTCGATACCGGGGCTTACGATGAACGCTCCGCCGCCGGACGGACGGCCGATTTCATCCGTGCCAACACTGGTCAGGCCCTGATCCCGCATGTCCGGGTGGTCGATCCGGGGGATTTCTCCATTCTGACTGATCTGGCGGCGCATTTCGGGCAACCGTACGCCGATGCCTCCATGCTGCCGACCGCGCTCTTGAGCCGTTTTGCCCGGGAAAAATCCACGCTCGCGCTTTCCGGGGATGCCGCGGATGAACTTTTTGCCGGTTACGAGCGTTACCTTGCCTGCCGGCTGGCGGCGCATTTCGACCGGCTTCCGGAATCGTTGCGGCGGCCCCTCTTCCGCGCGCTTGCCCACGGGCTCTCGAACCGCGGTGAACGCACCCTGCCGGGCAGACTCCGCCGGTTGCTGCGGCTTCTGGCGGAACCCGCCGGACGGCGTTATTTTGCCACGCTCGACCGTTGCGATGCGGCGGTCAAAAACCAAATCGCCGGGGAACGGCTGCGCGATGCCGCCGCTTGCGATACCGCCGCGGCTTTTGCCATTGATCTTACGGCATCAACGCTGGTGGGACGGTGTCAGGAAACCGATTTTCACTGCTATCTGCCGTCGGATATCCTGCCCAAAGTCGATATTGCCTCCATGGGGGCGGCACTGGAGGTCCGGTCGCCTTTCCTCGACCACCGGATCATCGAATTCGCCGCCTCGCTTCCGGATGAATGGAAACTCCACGGGCGGCAGCGCAAATACATTTTCCGCCACGCTTTTGCCGGACTGGTCCCGGATTCCCTCTGGGATGCACCAAAAAAAGGCTTCGGCGTCCCGGTGGCACAATGGCTCCGGGAACGCTGGCGGGAACCGGCCCGCGCACACCTTTTCAGCGGCGCGCTGACGGATTGGATCGATCCGGCGGCCCTGCAATCGCTGTGGCAACAGCACCAGTCAGGCAGGGGCGATCAGAGTTATCTGCTCTTCGCTCTGCTGATGCTGGCGATCTTTCTCGAACACGAAAAAAATCGCTGACCTCTTAATGGTAACGGTTCGCCGCAGCGATCCGGTCAACCATCGTCCGCAACCGTTCACGGGTTTCCCCGCATTCGCATTTTTCGGCGGCAACCGGCAGGATCTCCAGCGGACAATCGCACAACTCCTCGCGCAACCGCACCATATTTTCCGCACTCTCCGGCAGATCCATTTTGTTGGCCAGGATCAGGGCCGGACGCTTGGACAGGCCCTTCATATAAAGTTCCAGTTCGTTCTGCAGATGCCGGAAATCATCCCACGGCGTACGGCCGTCCATCCCCGCCATATCCAGCACATAAACCAGCACATGGGTGCGCTCGATGTGCTTGAGGAATGCGTGACCGAGCCCGACATTGGCGTGGGCCCCGTCGATCAGACCGGGAATATCGGCAATCGTCAACCGCCCGAAATCCTCGTATTCCACCACCCCGACCATGGGATGCAGCGTGGTAAACGGATACGGAGCCACTTTGGGCCGGGCCGCCGACAAAGCCCGCAACAGCGTGGATTTGCCCGCATTGGGATAACCGACCAGACCGACATCGGCAATGGTCTTCAATTCCAGAAACAACTCCCGCTGTTCCCCCGGCTCCCCCTCTTCGTGTTCGCGGGGGGCGCGGTTGAAGTTGGAGAGAAAACGGGCGTTGCCGCGGCCGCCGCGACCGCCCCGGGCCACGATGAAACGATCGCCGTCCGCCGCCAGATCGACCACGATCTCGCCGGTCCCGCAATCTTTGACCACGGTCCCGACCGGCACTTTCAGCACGATATCCGAAGCCTTGCGGCCATGCAATCCCTTGCCTTTGCCGTTGGGACCGCGGGGGGCCGCATAATGACGGTTATAAACCAGATCGACCAGGCTCTGCTGCCCGGTGGTCGCTTCCATGATCACATGACCGCCGCCGCCGCCATCGCCGCCATCCGGACCGCCGCGCGGCACAAATTTTTCACGGCGGAAACTGCAGCAGCCGTTGCCGCCATCGCCGCCTTTGACCGTAATGGTCGCTTTATCGACAAACATAGAAAAACCTCGATTCTAAAACAACACGAACCCCCTGACCGGCGTGCGATCGGGGGGTTCGTTCTGTCAGAGTGTGATTACCGGCTTATTCCGCCTTCGGAACCACGCTGACGGTACGGGCAGTCTTGCGGAACTCGACAACCCCGTCGCACAACGCAAAGAGCGTGTAGTCACGGCCGAGACCGACATTGCGACCGGGACGGAAACGGGTGCCGCGCTGACGGACCAGAATCGAACCAGCGGTCACGAATTCACTGCCAAAAGCCTTGACGCCGAGATATTTCGGCTGACTGTCACGACCGTTACGACTGCTCGATTGACCTTTTTTATGCGCCATGATAAAACCTCGCTGCTGTATATGATTGTTGTTTTGTTGCTTTCAGAATTCCTTAATATAGACGAAATTCAGAAAATAGCAAGCGCAAAACCGAGATTTTTTCCAATAATCCCGTCATCCCCGGATCAAAGCCAGAAATTCATCGCGCCGGGCCGCCATGAGTTCTGCGGTATCTGCCTCAACGATCAGCCGCAGCAGCGGTTCGGTATTGGAGGCGCGCACATTGAAACGCCACGACCCGAATTCGCCGGAAATACCATCCAGTTCAAACAGTTCCCCATCGGCGTAACGGGTGCGGATCGCCTGAATGATCTTCGGCACATCCTCGACCCGGGAATTGATCTCGCCGCTGGAAAAATACCGTTTCAGCGGTTCCGCCAGTTGGGAGGCACTCTTGCCGGTATCGCAAATCAGATTCCCCAGTGTCAGCATGGCCAGTGCCTGGGATTCGGCCACATAATTTTCCCGGAAATAATAATGCCCCGACAATTCCCCGGCAAACAGCGCGTTTTCTTCGCGCATCTGCTTTTTGATGAAGGAATGACCGACCCGGGACATCACCGCCCGGCCGCCGTTTTCCTCGATACATTCGCGGACGGCACGGCTGCTGCGGAGATCGTACAGGATCGTCGCCGGACCGTTGCGGAGCAGCCCCATGGCGACAATGCCGGTAAAAAGATCCATGGGAATGATCTCGCCCCGGTCATCCACAAAACCGCAACGGTCGGCATCGCCGTCAAACGCGGCCCCGAAATCGGCACCGGTTTCCACCACTTTCTGCTGCAGGGCCTTCAAGGTTTCCAGATGCAGCGGATTGGCTTCGTGATTCGGGAACGACCCATCCGGCGTTTCATAAAGCGGGATCACATCGAACAATTCCCGGATACCGGCGATCTCGTAACTGCCCATGCCGTTGGCAAAATCGCAAACCACTTTCAGTTTGCGGGTCAGCCGCGAAAACGACCGGACAAACGCCCCGTAACGGGGCGCGATATCGTACGCCACGACCCGGCCCGGCGCAACATCCGGAACCGGGGCGTCTTCCAGAAAATATTTTTCCACTTCCTGCAATCCGGTGGCTCCGCTGATCGGCACAGCACCTTTAGCGCAGAACTTCATACCGTTCCATTCGCCGGGATTGTGGCTTGCCGTGACCATCACACCGCCGTCGGCTTCCAGATACCCCACCGCATGATAACACATCGGCGTGGAACACATCCCGATATCGATCACCTCGCAGCCGGATTCCGTCAGGCCCTGCGCCAGACCGGCAAAAACTTCCGGCGAATGCAGCCGCATATCCCGGCCGACCACGATTTTGCCGATCCCGTTGAAACGGACGAATGCGCGCCCGATGCGGCGGGCGATCCCGCCATTCAATGCTTCCGGATAAAGCCCCCGGATGTCATACGCCTTAAAAATCCCGGCCATAATCTATCTCCCTTTTTTATTGTCTTATTGCTGTATTCAAATCTGTATTCTGCTGCCCATGCCGCGGTCAAAGCTGCCCGGGCTGGACAATGTAACGCATGGGTTCTCCGGCGGCATACCGTTTGAAATCATCCAGCATGTAATCGGCCATCCGCCCGACCTCGTCGTTCTTGGAACCGGCGATATGGGTCGTCAGAAACACATTGGCCAGATTGTAGAACGGCGAATCCGCGACCGGCGGCTCCGGATACTGCACATCGAGCAATGCCGACAAATCCGGCCGCTCCGCCATCACCCGCGCCAGACCGGCCTCGTCGATCTGCCGCCCGCGCCCCGTATTGATAAAGGTGGCACCTTCGGGCATGGTGCGGAACAATGCTTCATGGAGCACGCCCACATTGTCATCGCGATCGGGCAGATGGTTGCTGACCACCATGCTGGTTCGGAATGCTTCTTCCAGCGACACCGTCCGGTTTTCCGCCCGGGACGGCACCACCACCACTTCCAGATGAAACGGCTTCAGCAATTCCTGCAATTTGCGGGAAATCGTCCCCGCGCCGATCAGAGCCACCCGTCCGCCGTAATTGCCGGGCCCGGTAACGCGCATCCGTTCTTCCGGCGGCAGGGGCCGGGAAAAAGCGCGGATGTTGCGGAAATAACCGGTCATCGCCAGCAGGATCTGCCCCAGACAAAACTCCGCCACGGGGATCGCGTTGGCCTCGGTGGCACTGCAAACGGTGATGCCCCGTTCCACAAACGGTCCCCGGAACGCAGTCGTGGCACCGGCGGCATAAAAGAGACACTTCAGATTCGGCATCATCTGCAGCTGGGCGGCCGATACCGGAACCATGCCCCAGGTGGAAAAAATTGCCTCGACCCCGCTCAATTCCGGCAGCAATTCATCGATATTGCCGCTGGTAATGACCGTCGGATAAAGGTCGGTATTCTCCCGGATCCACCGCAGCCGCTCTGCCCCGTACACATAATCAAGATTGTCCCGGGTCTGGGCGGGATTGACAAAAAGAGCCGTTTTGATCATTCGCATCTTACAGAAAATCTCCTTCTTCGGACCGGGGAACATCCCCAACCGCAACATGTAAAATATATCACAGTAGTCGGAGGAATCAAATTTTCCCGCTTTTCTCTCCAAACAATTTGCCAAAAACACTTTTCTTTGCTATATTTTAACAGACGGAGAAAACTGACGGAACGGTCACTCTCCGGTACGCTTGGCAATCAACATGGCAGATACCACACCCAAAACTCGGAAAAACCGGCCGCCGGTACGGCAGAGTGCCCCCCATGTCCGTCCGCAGACGGGGGACTTCGATGAATCGCTGGCCATCTACATGCGGCAGATCAGCCAAATGCCCAAACTGTCACCGGACGAAATCCACCGGATCTGCGGCGATATGGACAAACTGGCCCATGAATGGCGGCCGCTGCTGCTCGCCACCGCTTTTGCCGCAACGGAACTGCTCCGCCTGATCGACCGCATTCTCACCGGCGAATCGCCCGATATCCTGCTGACCCCATCGGCCCTGCGCGCGCCGGAACTGCAGCCGGACTGTCTGCCGGAAACCATGCGGCAATGGCAGCGGGATATCCGGCGATCCCTGCAGGAATTGACCGCCGCGTTCCAAGCCGGTACCGATACCCGTCAACCGCGGGCCGGACTGGCGGCGGCCGTCACCCGGTTTGACATTACCGGCGACCTGACCGGGGAATGGCTGAAGGTGCTGGAGGAATATCTCCATCTGGCCAACTGGCCCAAACATGCCGTGCCGCCGGCCGACACCGGATCGGAGGCATTCCGGCTTTTGTGCAGCAAACTGGCCGCCGGACCGGCAGAAACGGTAGAACTGGTAAATGCCATCCGCCGACTGCATCAGGCACTGGAACGGGAACGCGCCCGGATCATCGAAAGCAACCTCCAACTGGTCATCAGCGTGGCCCGTCATTACCGCAGCCGGGGCATCCGGTTCAACGATCTGATCCAGGAGGGCAACATCGGCCTGATGCGGGCATTGGAAAAATACGATTTCCGGCTCGGCTACCGTTTCAACACCTACGCCTGCTGGTGGATCCGTCAGAATATCATCCGCGCCATCGCCAAACAATCCCGGACCATCCAGATCCCCGCCCACATGCTCAAAACCATCGAAGCGATGAACCGGGCGGAACAGCGTTTCATTCAGGAACATGACCGCACCCCGGAAACGGCGGAACTGGCCGCCATGCTCCGGCTGTCGGAGCCCAAAGTCAGTGCCATCCGGCGCATGGCGTGGCAAACGATTTCGCTGCAGGCCCCGCTTGCCGGAAACGACGACGGCTCCACCTGGGAAACCATACTGCCCGATACCGGCAGCGACCATCTCCGGGAACTTTCCCGCAAAACGGTTTTCCGTCAGGTGTACGCCATGATCCAATCCCTGCCGGAACGTGAACAGCAGATCCTGATCCGCCGCTTCGGACTTTACGGCCAGCCGCCGCAGTCACTGGAAGCGGTCAGCAGTTATTTCGGACTGACCCGGGAACGCATCCGGCAGTTGGAGATCCAACTTATCAGCAAACTCCGGCGCACCGCCGGGGAAAAATTTTTCGATGGCATAACGCCTACCGATTGAACCTCATCTGCAAGGAACACCATGACAAAAGTTACCATTTCCGGCCTCTGCAAGGCCTACCAACCGGAACACCCGATCCTGCAATCGCTCGATCTGACCATTGCTTCCGGAGAACTTTTTTTCCTGCTCGGCCCATCCGGCTGCGGCAAATCGACATTGCTCCGCATCCTCGCCGGTCTGATCACGCCGGACCGCGGCACGATCCGTTTCAACGATACCGATGTCACCGCCCTGCCCCCCGAAAAACGGCAGGCGACCATGGTTTTTCAGAATTACGCGCTGTGGCCGCATCTGACGGTTTTTGAAAATGTGGCATTCGGTCTCCGGGTGGCCGGGGCCGACAACCGGACCATCAAACGCGAAGTCGCCGCCGCGCTGGATCTGGTACGCCTGGGCGATTGTGCCGACCGCCGGACACCGTCGCTTTCCGGCGGGCAGCAGCAGCGGGTCGCGCTGGCCCGGGCTCTGGCCGTCAACCCGGCGGTCCTGCTCCTCGATGAACCGCTTTCCAATCTGGATGCCCGGCTCCGCGATGAAATGCGGCTGGAGATCCGGCGCATCACCAAAGAACGGGGCCTGACCGCTATTTATGTGACACACGACCGGCGTGAAGCATTGAGCATGGCGGACCGGGTCGCCGTGCTTTCCGGCGGGGTGCTGCAGCAAACCGGCACGCCGTCTGAAATCTATGAACGGCCGGTCAACCGTTTTACGGCGGAATTCCTCGGCGACGGCAATTTCCTGCCGGCCGAAGTTCTGGCAAACCACGGTTCCACCCTGCAACTCCGCACCCCCGCCGGTGATCTGACAGCCGCGGCGGAGACCAGCCTTTCACCGGGGGACCGCTGCCGCGTGCTGATCCGGCCGGAAAATTTCCGTTTTTCACCGGCTCCGGATGCCGTCAACCTGCTGGAGATCCGGGTCAGGGACGGCATCTATCTGGGGGATCACCGGGAATGGCAGGCGGAATGCGGTCCACTCCCGCTTCTGATCAACGAAAGCGCGCCGGAGCCGCGGCAGCCGGGGGACTGCTGCACGGTTGCGGTGCCGCCGGAACGGCTGGTGATCCTGCCGGCGGAGGATGCGGATCATGCTTAAACGCGCTTTGCTGGCGGCACTGCCGCTGTTGATCCTGCTGGCGGTACCGGTACTGCTCCGCCCCAAGGATGCGCCGCTCCTCTCCGGAGGCGACCGGCTGGTGATCCTGACGCCCCATGCCGAAGCCGTCCGCAGTGAATTTGCCACGGCATTCCGCCGTCATTATCGGGCTCGTCACGGCCGCGACATCACCCTTGATTTCCGCAATATGGGCGGCACCTCGGATATCGTCCGCTACATCGCCGACCGTTACGAAGCGGAATTCCGCCGCTTCTGGACGGCGGCCCATCCCGACACCCCGTGGAGCAGCACGATCGCGGCGGCGTTTTCCAACCACCGGGTCGATCCGGAACGGGAATCCGATCCGCTCCGGCGGCTTGCCCGGCAGGAATTTCTGGCTTCCGACTGCGGGATCGGCGTGGATATCTTCTGGGGCGGCGGCACCTATGACCACAACAAACAGGCCCGCCGCGGCTTCGGGGTGGATGCCGGGACCCAGCGGCGACATCCGGAGTGGTTCACTGATGCGGTCATTCCGGCGGCATTCGGGGGCGAACCTTTTTACGATCCGGCGGGGCGTTACTACGGGGTGTGCCTGGCTTCATTCGGCATCTGTGCCAACCCGGACCGCATCGGAGAAATGGGGTGTGCGGAGCCGCGATCGTGGCACGATCTCGGCAAAGCGGATTTCTTCAACACGCTGGTCATCGCGGACCCCACCAAATCCGGTTCCGCCAACAAATGTTTTGAATCGATCCTGCAGCAATGCATGAACGAAGCCGTTCTCCGTTACGGGGAGACCCGGGGACCCGCCATCGGCTGGCAGGACGGGTTCAACCTGATCAAACGGATCGTGGCCAATGCCCGCACCATGACCGACAGTGCCTCCAAAGTCCCCCGGGACATTGCCGCCGGCAATGCCGCCGCCGGAATGGCGATCGACACCTACGGGCTTTCGGAACAGGACTGGAGCGAATTGATCTTCGACGGCACCCCGCACATCCGTTACTATCCCCCACTCGGTGGTACTGCGGTATCGGCCGACCCGGTCCAACTGCTGCGCGGCGCGCCCAACCGTCAGGCGGCAGAGGAATTCATTGATTTTCTGCTGTCGGTGGAGGGGCAGTTGTTGTGGAACACCCGCCCCGGACTTCCCGGTGGCCCGGTCAAACATGCCCTGCGGCGGCCGCCGATCCGGCGCGATCTTTACCAGCCCCGCTACACGGCGAATTTTACCGATCCGGATTACAATCCCTATCTTGCCGGAGCCGGGTTCACCTACCGGGCCGAATGGACCTCGCCCTACTTCGGTCTGATCCGGGTGATGATCCGCTGTCTGGCTCTGGATGTCCAGCAGGAAATGCGGACGGCCTGGCGCGCCATTCTGGATGCCGGCGGGCCGGAACGGGTGCCGCAGGCGGCCGCGGCGTTTGATGAGATCCCGATCCCCTACCAGGAAGCCGGAGCCGCGGCGGAATCGTTGAATGTCACCGCCACCCGCACCATGCTTGATGTCATCGACATCCAGCGCAGTTGGAGTGAAAAAGCAGTCGAACAATACCGCCGGGCCGCGCGTCTGGCACAGGAGAACAAATGACAAACATCTTATCGCTCCGCCGCATCGGACCTTATACGGCGATGACGGCACTCTTTCTCTTTTTTCTGATCTTTCTGATCCTGCCGGTCTATACGGTGGTGAAAGAGGGGCTGCGCCTGCCGTTGCTCCGGGAAATTTTTACCATTTTCATCTACCGGGAGGGGCTGTTGAATTCACTGGCTATCGCCGGTGTCACCACGGTGATGGTTTTTCTGATCGCCCTGCCGCTGGCCTTGCTTTACGACCGGTTTGAATTTCCCGGCAAATCCTTGAGTCACCTGGCCGCCATGGTGCCGATGATCCTGCCGCCGTTTGTCGGGGCACTGGGATTCCAGCAGATCCTCGGACACAATGGCGTCATCAATACCATTCTGACCGGCTGGGACATGGCACCGGTGGATTTTCTCGGCGGTGAAGGCCGCTTCTGGTCTGTCTGCGCCATGGAGGCACTCCATCTTTATCCGATCCTTTACCTCAATCTGGTAACGGCACTCGGCAATCTGGACCCGGCCCTCAATGAAGCCGCGGCCAATCTCGGGGCCGGCCGCTGCCGCCGTTTTTTCCGGATCACGCTACCGCTGCTCCGCCCGGGGATTCTGGCGGGCGGCAGTATTGTGCTGATATGGAGTTTTACCGAATTGGGAACGCCGCTGATGTTCGGCTACAACCGGGTGGCCCCGGTACAGATCTTCAACGGCATTACGGAGTTGGAAAGCAATCCGCTGCCGTACGCGCTGGTGGTCGTCATGTTGCTGTTTTCCGCCGGGCTGTACAGTTGCGGCCGACTGCTGCTCGGCGGCGGGGCCGGCAATGGTGCGGCCAAAGGCATTGCCGGCAGTTCCGCGCGTCCGCTGCCGCGTTTTTTACGCTGGCTGCCCACCCTGTTTTTCGGCGGCATCACGGTGCTGGCCGGATTGCCGCATCTGGCGTTGATCCTGGCGGCGTTCTCCCGCCGCTGGTACGGAACCATCCTGCCGGAAGGGGCGACCTGGATGCATGTGGAAAACGCGCTCTCCAATCCGCTGGTGGTCCCCAGCATCATCAACAGTCTCAATTATTCGCTGCTGGCCATGCTGTTTGCGCTGGCGGCGGGGGGCCTGACGGCACTGATCGCCACCCGCTGGCAATGCCGGGGGGGCATCCTGCTTGATCTGCTGTCCATGCTGCCGCTGGCGGTGCCGGGGATCGTGATCGCGTTCGGCTATCTCGGCATGGCGGTGCGCTACGAATGGGCCCGTCATCTTTTCCACCCGGAAAACAACCCGCTGTTTCTGCTGGCGGCCGCCTATGCGATCCGCCGTCTGCCCTATGTGGTGCGGGCGGTCACGGCCGGATTGGAGCAAACGCCGGTCGATCTGGAACTGGCGGCGCGGAATCTCGGGGCCTCGGCATGGCGGACGCTCCGCCGTATCACGGTCCCGCTGATCAGTGCCAATCTGATCGTGGGGGGGCTTTTTGCCTTCAGTTTCTCCATGCTGGAGGTTTCGGATTCGCTGATCCTGGCACAAAAGGCGGAATATTATCCGATCACCAAAGCGATCTATGAACTTTCGCAGATATTGGGAGCCGGTCCGGCCACGGCGTGTGCCTTCGGGGTATGGGCCATGCTGTTTCTCGGAGCCACGCTGGCGGCGGCTGGGATACTGCTCGGAC
>JAFQLP010000067.1 GCA_017414565.1 Lentisphaeria bacterium
GAAATCGGTGATATTCAGTTTGTCCAGAAATTTCCGGCTGGTCAGCACCAGTTTGACCCCGGCCCGTTCCATGGACTGCGCCATGACGGCTTCGCCGGTGGAGTAGTTCAGGATCGTGGGCTGACGGTCGGCGGTCAGTACGGCCAGAATGGTGGCACACAGAGCGGTGCAGTTCGGCAGCAGCACCCCGATGTAACCGCCGGGTTCGCCCGGGTCCAGTTTGCGGATCTGTTTGGACAGCACCAGGATCTTGACCAGCAGCATGAAATTGCGGGCCGGTTTGCCGCCGAAATCTTTGTAATTCCAGTGGAACGGGTGGCGGCGGGCCTGTTTGACGAATGCCGTGTGGATCGGCAATTCGCCGGGGAAAGGCTGTTTTTCTGAATCGGCACCCATTTCCGAGATCAACTGCCGCAACTGGAAGCCGGTCATTTTCGGATCGATGGGGTTGCCGATCGTGACCATGGTCTGCACCCGGAGATACCGCGGGGCGAGAAAATGGATCTGCTGATGATGGAACGCCAGAAGCCGTCCCCAGAACATACCCACCCGGATCGGAATGACCGGCACTTCGATATCGGTGGGGATCATATTGTCGATACCGGCATGGAATTGCTGCAGCAGACCGTTTTCAGAAATGCCGCCTTCCGGGAAGACGCAGACAACTTCGCCGCAACGGAGCCGGTTCTGGATCTCTTTGAAAAAGCGGCGCAACGCCTGCGGATGGCGCGCCGACGGCACCTTCATGATGCCGAGCATACGGAAGAGGATTGCCAGCAGCGGGATCTTGAAAAATTCCTCCTGCACCATAAAGTGGACCGGACGCCAGGTGGTGCTGAGGATCACCAGAAAGTCGAAAAATGCAACATGGTTCGCCACCAGCATGGCCGGGCCTTTGGAGGGAATGCGGCCGGGGCCGTCCACCCGGACCCGCAGACAGGTCAGCCGCACCAGCGTGGCGACAAAGCGGCAGAAAAACAACGGCCAGCGCAGAAATGCCAATACCAGTGCAATAACGATCAGATACGGGAGAAGTGTCAGAAAATGCTGCATGATGAGTCCTTAATGAATATTGTATATCAATTGTTTGTTTTCCGGGAGGGGCTGGAAACCGGTCCGGCCGGGGGAGGTTCCGTCTGCCCGGCATCGATCCGGGCCGTGCGTTCAAACCCCCAATCGAGCAGTTTGCGGCAGAAAGAATCGCGTTCACGCGCGGTTTTGAACCCGGTGACGCATCCCATCAGCCGCCGCCCGTTGCGGCACGCGGTGAAGGTCAGGCAGAAGCCGGCATCCCGGGTGAACCCGGTTTTCATGCCATCCACGCCGGGATAGCGCGGATTGACCAGATGGTTGGTTGTCGTCAGGATGGTGTGTCCGTCACGCAGCACCGGCCGGTCAATGCTGGTCTGCTGGGTGGAGGTCCATTCCATGGCGGTCGGGTATTCAAGCAGCCGTTCACCGAGGATCACCATGCCCTCGGCCGAGCTGAGCGAATTGGTCCGGTTGGGGCCGGGCAGGCCGTGGGGAGAGATGAACATGGTCCCCGGCATACCCAGTTCTTCGGCCCGGCGGTTCATCCGGGCCACAAAAGCGGCAACATCGCCCTGACCGATGAATTCCGCCACCTGATAGGCGGCGTCGTTGGCACTTTTGATCGTCAGGGCTTTCAAAAGCGATGAAAGAGGCAACGTTTCTTTGACATCCAGCCAGATGATCCCGGTGCGGGCGACTTTGGTCGCGCCGGGCGTTACCTGTACCATGGTGTTCAGCGAAATATCGTGATTGTTTTCCAGTGTTTCAAATGTCAGCAGCAGTGTCATCATTTTGACCATGGAGGCCACCGGGACCGCCCGCCGGGCGTCTTTCATCCACAAAACATGGCGGGTATCCAGATCGGCCAGAAAACCGGTGCGGGCTTCGCGGCTGAGCGGCAGATTGCGCAATGTGCCGTCCACCGCCGTATCGTAACGGAACGGCGCGGCAAAGTTGACCGCCGTGCTGGGCTGGCGGTAACGGTGCGGCACCTCCGGCAGAACCAACTGCGGTTCCGCAGGGGGCGGCGGCGGGGCCGGGAGAAATCCGTTTTCCCAGGGTCTCCAGAGGAATCCCAGGATCACGATGGCATGGGCCAACACGATCCCGCTCAACAGAACCGCGAAAAACCGGAATCTGGTCCGGGTGACTTCGTTTCTTACAGGGCGCATGAACAGGACTCCTTTTCTGCCGCCAGATTGAGGGCACTGACCAGTGCGGCTACCGCGGCCCGGTCAATGTTGGAATGGGTGCCGGCTCCGTAGGTGATCCGGTCGCCGCGCCGGATGGCGATGTAAGCCATGGCATCGGCATCGCCGCCGGTCCCCAGTGATTGGGCGTGGTAATCGGTCAGCACGAAAGGCGGGAGCAGGCCGGATTGATTCAGGGCATTCACCACGGCGGAGAGGGGACCGTTTCCCTGACCGTACAATTCGTGTTCCCCGCCGTTGTCGTGCCAGACAAAGCGCACCCCCAGCCGGTCGCCGGTACTGGCCGTGATCCGCGAATAATCGGTCATGGTCCAGGGGGTGGAGATATTGACAAATTTTTCCATGAAAAGCGTGTGGAGTTGGGCCGCGGTAAGTTCGCAACCCGATTCATCCGTGGCGATCTGGACCTGTCGGGCGACCGCCGGTTCCATGCCGGAGGGCAGGACCAGCCGGTATTCGTGATCGAGCAGATAAGCCACGCCGCCTTTGCCGGATTGACTGGTCAGCCGGATCAACGGATCGCAACTGCGGCCGATATCGGCCGGGTCGATCGGCAGATAGGGGATCTTCCACAACTGCCCGAATTCCGCACTGATTTGCGGCCGCTGGGCCAGAGCTTTGCGGATGGCATCCTGATGGGAGCCGGAAAAGGCGGTGAAAGCCAATTGTCCGGCGTAGGGATAGCGCAAAGGGGTCTCTTCGCCGGTGTGCCGGACCGCCGTTTCCGCCAATTCGTTCAAATGCGAGAAATCCAGACCGGGATCGATCCCGGAGGAAAGCAGATTCAACGCCATGACCATCAGATCCAGATTGCCGGTGCGTTCCCCGCTGCCGAAGAGCGTGCCCTCCACCCGGGTCGCACCCGCCAGCAGGGCCAGTTCCCCGGCGGCCACTGCACAGCCGCGGTCGTGGTGGGTATGGATGCTGATGGTCGTTTCGGCGATGCCGCGGTAGTGCCGGATGAAATACTCCACCATGTCGGCGTACTGGTTGGGCGGACGGCGTTCCACCGTGGCCGGGAGATTGATGACAAATTGATCGGGATCGGACGGGCCCCAGACGGATTTGATCCGGTGGGCCAGCTGCAGACTCCGTTCCAGCGGGGTGTCCGAAAATTCCTCCATGGAAAATTCCAGCCCGACTCTGCCGGTCAACCCGTTTTGATCCAGCAGTTGACAGATCAGGGCAACGCTCCGGTCGGCGGTGTCAAACAATTCTGATTCGGTCAGCCCCAGCACAAAACGGGTGTGGAGATCGGAGGTCGGCAGATACAGATGCAGCAAGGCCCGGGGGACCCCCGCCAGTGCTTCGACCGCCCGCCGGATCTGCGCTTCGCGGGCCTGGGTCAGAACGGAGATCCGGACATCCGGCGGGATCTCGCCGTTTTCGATCAGCATCCGGATAAAGGCGAAATCATCCTGCGAAGCGGCCGGGAATCCGACCTCGATCTCCTTGAATCCGATATCGCAGAGCAGCCGGAAATAGTCCCGTTTCTGATCGGGCGGCATGGGCTCCGCCAACGCCTGATTGCCGTCACGCAGATCGACACTGGCCCACAGCGGGGCCCGGGTGATGGTGCGCGACGGCCACTGCCGGTCTTCCAGCGGGATCGGGGCGGGCGGAAGATATTTCGGCAGGCCCGGGGTGCCGGCAGGGGGATGCCGGAGGATGTCTGCTGTCTGGTTTTCGTCCATGCCGTCCCCTGTTTTTGCCGGTCTCATGCCGGGTCGCTTTAGTTAAGTTGATGCACAAATACTCAATAAATATACTTGACAGTGTTGCTGATTGCAAATTTTCACATTATATTATTTCAAAAAATGAGATGTTTTTGCCAGCCGCCGCGATGCGGAGAAAGGGATACGATGAACAGAGGTTTTTTTATTGACCGCGATGGTGTGCTCAATGTGGAAGTCAATTATCTGGGCGATCCGGCCGATGCCGTGCTGCTGCCCGGCGTGGCCGCTGCCATCGGGCGTTTGAACCGGGCCGGGGTGCCGGTGCTGGTGATCTCCAATCAGGCGGGGGTGGCCAAAGGATATTTTACGGAAGCCGATGTGAAGCGGGTCAATGACCGGCTGGCGGAATTGCTGGCCGCGGAAGGGGCCCGGATCGACGGATGGTATTATTGCCCCCATCATCCGGATTTCACCGGCGCGTGCGGATGCCGCAAGCCGGCTCCGGGGATGCTGCTGCGCGCCGCCGGGGAACACGGTGTCGATCCGGCGGTATCGGCAATGACCGGCGACCGGCCGTCGGATCTGGAGGCGGGTGCCAATGCCGGGGTGACAGAGTTGTATCTGGTGCGGACCGGTTACGGCCGCCGGACCGAAGCGGCCGGTGACGGTCTGCCGCCGGGTTGCCGGATCGTTGATGATCTGGCGGAAGCGGTGACAAAATTTCTGGAAAATGGGATGTGACAGCCGGCCGGAGGGTTGAAAAAATCGGTTTTTGTGTCATAAGTAAAAAAATGACTCAACAAACCACAGAACAGGAAGGTTTTCATGGCGGAACGGAAGGTGATCCGGCCGATGCCCGTCTGGTTTAAATTGGCGGGTTTTTTTGCCGCAGTAGCGGTTCTCTACGGTGCGACATTGTTGTTTTCCCGGATCGTCATGCCGGCCCCCCGCACCAGTCTGCCGCCCCGCAGCGAAGCGGCGGTCCGGGCGGCGGTGGCAGAGCGCGATCTGCCGGTCAGCCGGGAGGGGTTGCCCGACCGGATCGCGCTGGATATCCCGGAGCGTGAATATCAGCAGGCCGCCGCTTTTATGAAAGCCCATCCCCGGGCGGACAAAGCCGCGGTGGAGGCCGCCATTGCCGCCGGTGAACTGCCGGTGTGGTATCCGCGCGAAGAAGCCCCGATTCTCAAACAGTTACCGGAAGAGGTGAAATTGCCGCCGGTGGCGGAACGGGTCGGTCCGGAGCCGGTGGTGCTGCGCGGCGTGGAGGGCCCCGGCAAATACGGCGGAGTCTGGATGATGTGCTGTACCGGCGGCGTGGGGGAAAGTTCCACCATGGCGTTTCGGATCAATGCCGGACGGTTGTTCCGGTTCGGGCCGCTGGGATATCCGGTGGTGCCGCATGTGGCCAAAAGTGCCAGAATGCTGGAGGATGGCCGGGTCTGCGAGGTGGAATTGCGGCGCATCCGCTGGAGCGACGGAGCCCCGGTCACGGCCGACGATGTGATATTCTGGTGGTACGATGTGATGCTCAGCGAAACGGTGGGCGGGGCCGCGCATCAGGCGCAGTTCAATATCGGCGGCAAACCCACGCAGTTGGAAAAGATCGACGATTACCGGGTCCGGTTCCGTTTCGAGCATCCCCGGAGCGATTTTATCGAATGGCTGGCCTCCACCACGATCATGATGCCGGCGCATTACCTGAAGCCGTACCATCCCAATTACGGCGATCCGGATTTCATCCAGTCGGAAATGGCCCGCTACGGATGCAGCAGCGCGCAGGCATTGTTTTCCATGATAAGCGGTCCGAACAATCCCCGGCTGCCGGTGCTGGGCCCGTGGATGCGCCGCGAAGATACCACGATGCCGCCGTATTCATTTGTCCGCAATCCGTATTATTTTGCCGTGGATGAACAGGGGCGGCAGCTGCCCTATGTGGACCGGTTGCAGATCGAACTGGTGGACCCGATGATGCTGCCGGTGGCAGTCGGTTCCGGGCGGGTGTCGTATCAGTTCCGGTATCTGTCATTTTCGCAGTACACGGAGTTTGTCAGCCGCGCCGATCAGTACAATTTTGACGTGCGCTGCTGGTTTCCCGGCTCCAGCAGTGAATGGCTGATCCATCCGAATCTGAACCGCAACTGCGGTGACGGTACCAAAGCCACGGTTTTCAAGGCGGAACTGCTGGCGGACAAACGCTTCCGGCAGGCGATGTCGCTGGGGATCGATCGGGAAACGATCAATGAGGCACTCTATCACAATGTGGGGCGGCTGGAACAGGTCGAACCGGGGAATTATTCCCAGTATCCGTCGGAAAAACTGCGGTACGCATTTGTGAATTTCGATCCGGAGCAGGCCAACCGGCTGTTGGACGAATTGTGGCGCGAGCGCGGGCTTGATCCCACGATCCGCAAAGACGGATACCGGGTGGATGCCGAAGGCAAAGTCCCGCTTTTCACCATTTGCCTCAATGACTTTACCGGGATCGGTCCGGCCCAGTTCCTGTGCGATGACTGGGCCGATCTGGGGATCCGGGCGGTCTATCAGGTGTTGTCGCGGACACTGCTGGATACCCGGCGGGCCGGGCGCGATTTTGATTTCTACATCTGGTCGAGCGAAAGCGATGTGCTGCCGCTGCATTCGTCGCGGTCGCTGGTCACGCTTGACAATCTGGCGGCCTTTGCCATTGGCTGGGGACATTGGGTTTCCCGCGGCGGCATGTGGGGCGATCCCCGGGCGGAGAGTTCCGGGTGCATACCGATCCCGCCGGATCATCCGATGGCGGAAGCCGTGCGGCTGTACGACCGGATGATCGGGACCATGGATCTGGCGACCCGTCAGCGGGATATGCAGCGGGTCTGTGAAATCGCCGCGGAACAGTTGTGGACGATCAACATTTGCAGCAATCTGCCCCGCATCCAGGTGGTCAGCCGGGATTTCCGCAACGTTCCCCGGCGGGCTTTTGACTGCTATTTCTACCTGACACCGGGGAATGCCGGGCCGGAAACCTATTATTTTGACAATCCGACTTCCGCGGCCGATGCCGACACGATACGGCAGATCGCTTATCCCGATACCCTGCCGCTGGCGGCGGCGTACAAACCGGCTTCAATCGGCAGCCGGGTCTTGAAATGGCTGTTTGCCGGGATCGCCGCGATCCTGGTGGTGCTGCTGACACTGCGGCATCCCTTTGTGCTGCGGCGGTTGTTCATCATGGTTCCGACTTTGCTGGTGGTTTCGATCTGTGTGTTCACGATCATCCAGCTGCCGCCGGGGGATTTTCTTTCCAACCGGGTGATGCAGCTGCAGGAATCGGGGTCATCGCAGGCGGAGATCGAAAGTTCGCTCGAAACACTGCGCAATATGTTCCATTTCGATGCGTCGCCGGTGGAAAAATACGCCCGCTGGCTGGGGGTGTACTACTTCTTTTCCTTCAATCCGGCCGATGCCGGTCTGCTGCAGGGCAACATGGGGTATTCCATGGATACTTTGCAGCCGGTGAACAACATGATCGGCGACCGGATCTCTCTGACGATGGCGATCGCCGCCGGGACATTGCTGCTCACCTGGGCTCTGGCACTGCCGATCGGGGTTTACTCGGCGTGCCGGCAGTATTCGATCGGTGATTATGTGTTCACGCTTCTGGGGTTCCTCGGCATGTGCGTGCCGGGCTTTCTGCTGGTGCTGATCGTGATGGCGTTCACCGGGATCTCCGGATTGTTTTCGGTGGAGTATTCCATCCAGCCTTACTGGGATTGGCCGAAGGTGGTGGATCTGCTGAAACATATCTGGGTGCCGATCCTGGTGGTCGGGGTTTCCGGTACGGCCGGGATGATCCGGGTGATGCGGGCCAATCTGCTCGATGAACTCCGCAAACCCTATGTCACCACGGCCCGGGCCAAAGGGCTGCGCCCCTTCCGGCTGTTGATCAAATATCCGGTCCGGCTGGCGTTGAATCCCTTTATTTCCGGGATCGGATCGATTTTCCCGGCGTTGGTGTCGGGCAGTTCAATCGTGGCGATCGTGATGAGCCTGCCGACGGTGGGGCCGCTGATGTTATCGGCTCTGATGAGCCAGGATATGTATATGGCCGGGTCGATGCTGATGGTGTTGAGTACGCTCGGTGTGTTCGGTACGCTGGTCAGCGACCTGCTGCTGATGGCGGTCGATCCGCGCATCCGGATGGGAAAGGGGACGCGATAATGAAGATGATGATTTTCCGGCGGCGTCCTGCGCTGACCTACGATATGCTCAATCAGCGGCAGCTGATGGCACTCAAATTCCGCAAACACAAACTGGCGGTGGCATCGGCATTTCTGCTGATGGCACTGTATCTGATGGCGGCCTGTTCGACCTTTTTTGCGCCCTACGGCAAATACGAACAGAATCTGGATTATGTTTACTGTCCGCCGCACCGGCTGGCGTTTTCCTTTGAAAAAGGCCTGTATGCCAAAGGGATGAAGCGGGCGGTCGATCCGGTTTCGTTGCAGAGTTACTACATTGAAGCACCGGAAAATGATGCGCCGCTGGGCTTTTTTGTCCGCGGCAGCCGCTACCGTTTCTGGGGGCTGGTGGAGACAGACCGGCACTTTTTCGGGGTCGATCCGGCGCGGGTCCCCGGCTGGCAGGCGGGGGATGAAAAACGGCTGGTGTGTTTTCTTTCCGGTACCGACCGGTTCGGTTGCGATGTATTCAGCCGGATCGTGCAGGGTGGTACCATTTCGCTTTCAGTGGGGCTGATCGGGGTGGCGATATCGTTTCTGCTCGGGGTGGCGATCGGCGGGATCTCCGGCTACTGCGGCGGGACCGTGGATACATTGATCCAGCGTCTGATCGAGGTCATCAATTCGTTTCCGCAGCTGCCGATGTGGCTGGCACTGGCGGCGGCGGTCCCGGCGGACTGGAGTCCGTTGCAAACCTATTTCGGCATTACCGTCACCTTGAGTCTGCTGTCGTGGACCGGGCTGGCGCGGGTGGTGCGCGGCAAAATTCTGAGTCTGCGCGAAGAAGACTATGCGGTGGCGGCGCGGCTGCTCGGTGCGAGTCACGGGCGGGTATTGTTCCGGCATCTGCTGCCGGCGTTTGCCAGTCACATCATCGTTACTTTGACGTTGACGGTGCCGGGTATGATCCTGGGAGAAACGGGATTGTCGTTTCTCGGGCTGGGATTGCGGCCGCCGGTGGTCAGCTGGGGGGTGATGCTGCAGGACTGCATGAATGTAAAAGTGGTGATTGATTATCCGTGGCTGCTGGCACCGGTGGTCATGCTGGTTTTTGCGGTGTTGTGTTTCAACTTTCTCGGGGACGGGTTGCGGGATGCGGCTGACCCCTATGCTTCCAAATAGGTGATATGATGGAACCGAATGTACTGGAAATCCGGAACCTGAAGGTCAGTTTCTTTTCCGACGAGGGTGAAACCCGGGCCGTCAATGATGTCTGTCTGTCGGTGCCGCGCGGCCGGATCATGGCACTGGTGGGGGAATCCGGCTGCGGCAAAAGCGTAACGAGTTATTCGATCCTGCGGCTGATCCAGAAGCCCGGCCGGATCGTGGGCGGCGAGATCCTGTTCCACGGACGGGACGGCAGAAGCGTGGATATCGCAGCTCTGACCGAAAAAGACCAGCAGCTTTACGATATCCGCGGCGACCGGATCGCCATGATCTTTCAGGAGCCGATGACGGCACTCAGTCCGGTCCATACGATCGGCAATCAGTTGTGCGAGGTGCTGTATCTGCACCGCAAACTGTCCCGTGCCGAGGCCGAAAAACAGGTGATCGCCATGCTGGGGCGGGTGGGGATACCGGCTCCGGAACGCCGGTTCCGGCAGTATCCGTTTGAATTGTCCGGCGGGATGCGTCAGCGGGTGGTGATCGCCATGGCGATGTTGAGCGAACCGGAACTGCTGATCGCCGATGAACCGACAACGGCACTGGATGTGACTATTCAGGCGCAGGTGCTGGCGTTGATGAAAGAATTGCAGCACGATGCCGGCAACAGTGTCCTGCTGATCACGCACGACCTGGCGGTGGTGGCGCAGACGGCTGATCTGGTGGCGGTCATGTATTTGGGCCGGATCGTGGAACGGGGTTCGGTGCGGCAGATCGTCAAAAATCCGCTTCATCCGTACACCCGGGGGCTGTTTCAATCGTTGCCGGGGATGCACCCCCGGTCGGAAAAATTGCCGTCCATCCGGGGTTCGGTACCGAGTCTGCTGGATATTCCGGCCGGGTGTCCCTTCCATCCCCGGTGTGATTTCGCCCAGGCGGGTTTGTGTGATTGCGGGGCCCCGCCGCCGGAAACGGTATTGCCGGACGGCCGGTCGTGCTGTTGTTTCCGGGCCGCTGAAATGGTTGCCCGGTTCGGTGGGCAGGAGGAGAAAAAATGAGCGGAACAGTTCCCGGATTTCTGTCGCCGGATGCGCCCCGTCCGTTGCTGGCCGTGCGTGATCTGTGCAAATTTTTCCCGGTTTACCGATCGGGTTTGATCCATCGCCGTATCGGCGAAGTACGGGCGGTCAACCGGGTATCGTTTGACCTGTATCCGCATGAAACACTGGGGCTGGTGGGGGAATCCGGCTGCGGCAAATCGACCACGGTGCGGACGATTTTGCGGGCATTGGATTTCACCTCCGGCGAAGCGTGGTTCGATCCTGCCGGCAACGGGGAATATGTGGAATTGGGCGGGCTTTCGGCGAAACGCCTGAAGCCGCTCCGGCAGTCCATGCAGATGATTTTTCAGGACCCGTTTGCCAGTCTGAATCCCCGGATGACGGTGGGGCAGATCATTGCCGAACCGCTGCATATCCACCGGTTGGCAAGCGGCAGTGAACTGGACGACCGGGTGGATGAAATGCTGCTCCGGGTCGGCATGAAGCCGGAACACAAATCCCGTTATCCCCACGCTTTTTCCGGCGGTCAGCGGCAGCGTATCGGCATTGCCCGCGCGCTGATCATGAATCCGGCACTGGTGGTGGCGGACGAAGCGGTTTCGGCGTTGGATGTGTCGGTGCAGGCCCAGGTCATCAACCTGCTGGATGAACTCAAGCAGACCATGGGATTGTCGTATATCTTTGTGGCGCACGATCTGTGCGTGGTGCGGCATATCTGCGACCGGGTGGCGGTGATGTACGCCGGGCGGATCGTGGAACTTGCACCGACCGAAGAATTGTTTGAAAATCCGGTCCATCCCTATACCCGGCTGCTGCTGGCTTCGGCACCGGTGCCGGACCCGGATTGTCAGGTGGTGCCGCCGCCGCCGGGCGAAGTCGCCGATGCCGGGGCTCTGCCGCCGGGATGCGCTTTCGGGCCCCGCTGCAGCGAATGCGGCGGAGCGTGCCGCGAAGCGGCTCCGGACCTCCGGGAGGTATCGCCCGGTCACTGGGTGGCGTGCGTCTGCCGGTGACGGGGATACCGGCTCAAATGCCGGTGCGTTTGGCCTGCTGCCACAATGATTCCATGCGGTCGATACCGGCGGATTCCAGCGGGATACCGGCGGCTTTGAGTTCGGCTTCGATGTAACGGAAACGCTGCGAAAATTTGTCATTGGCGGCGCGGAGCAATTCCTCGGCGGTGCGGCCTTTGCGGTAACGGGTGTAATTGGCAATGGCAAACAGCAGATCGCCCAGTTCTTCTTCGGTATGGCGGTCGTCACCGGAAGCGGCGGCGGCTTTGAGTTCGTCCAGTTCCTCCTGGATCTTGTCAAGGATCTGACTGCTTTCGCTCCAATCGAATCCGACTTTGGCGGCGCGTTTCTGCAATTTTTCGGCCCGGTTCAGGGCTGACAGTTCCGCCGGTACGCCATCCATCAGCGAATCGCGTTTGGGGCGGTTTGCCTCCCGGGCCTTGATTTTTTCCCACACGGCAACGACATCGGCGGCGGTATCGGCTTTTTCATCGCCGAAAATATGGGCATGACGGCGCACCATTTTGGCATTGATCCCGGCCAGGATATCGGTCAGGGTGAATTCGCTGCGTTCTTTGGCGACCACGGCCTGAAAGACGATGTTCATCAGCAGATCACCCAGTTCATCGCAAATGGCATCGGGTTCGTTGTGGTCGATGGCCTCCAACAGTTCGGCGCATTCTTCATTCAGACAGCGGGCCAGGGTCTCCCGGGTCTGTTCCCGGTCCCAGGGACAGCCGTCCGGGGCCCGGAGCCGTTCCAGAATGGCATTCAGCGATTCAATGGTGGGAGGCAATGCGGCGTAATCGGTGGTATCCATGACAGCAGGTTCCTTACATGTAATTTTCCTGTTTCAGACTCCGGAAATCGGCGGGCGTTACCAGCAGATGATCCACCAGTTCGATATCGCTGGCCGCGGCCGCATCGCGGATCTTGCGCGAAAGAGCCACATCTTCCGGCGACGGCAGACACAGGCCGCTCGGATGATTGTGGGCCAGAATGATGGCCGTGGCGCGGTGGAAGATGCACTGTTCCATGATCTCGCGCCAGAAAACGGCCACCCGGTTCACCGTTCCCGGTGTGCAGGTGTAGGCCAGCAGGCGGTGGCGGGAATCAAGATAGAGGACGACCAGCGTTTCTTTGCCGCTGCCGCCGACTTTCATCCGCAGGAAATCGACCACGGCGGTCTGGTTTTCAAAGATATCCGCATGGCTGATTTTCCGCTCCAGACAACGCGCCCCGAGTGCCTTTATCAGCAGGATCAGGCCGGCGGCGTTGTCGCCGATGCCGGGTACGGATTTCAGTTCGTATTCGGTGGCATCGAAGACTTTGTCAATGCTTCCGAAACGTTGCAGCAGCATCCGGGCCAGCGGTTTGACATCGCGCCGCGGGATCGCGTAGGTCAGGAGGAGTTCCAGCACCTCGTAATCGTAAAGCGCGCCGAGCCCGTTCTGCAGGAAACGGGTGCGGAGCCGGTGACGGTGACCTTCTGCGGGAGATTTTTCAGGCATGATCGTTTTCCCGGCGGAACAGGGAGAAGATTTCAAAATGGCCGGTGCGGCAGAATTGGTTGATGAGCCGGGCCCGCAGCAACCGGCATCCGCCGCGGCGCAGTGCCGCAGCATCCCGGGCCCAGGTGGCCGGATGGCAGGAGATGTAAACGATCAGACGGCCGGGCGGCTGGGCCAGCAGACTGCGGCGCATGGTCCCGGACAATCCGGCCCGGGGCGGATCGACGGCCAGCAGGGTATGTTCCGGCGCATCGCGGAGCAGTTCCGGCAGGGCTCTGGCGGCATCATCCGCCAGCAGGTGTGCCTCCGGCTGACCGTATTGCTTGAGGTTGTAACGGGCCGCATTCACGGCATCGGCATCGGTTTCCGCCCCCATGACCTCCGGCACCCCGGCCGCGGCCGCGGCGGCGGCAAAGAGCCCGGCCCCGCAATAGAGGTCGATCACCCGTTTGACCGGATGTTCGCGGAGTACGGCGGTGAATTCATCGACCAGCGATTGCGCCCCGGCTGGATTGATCTGGAAGAACCCGCCCGCCGGGACCGAAATTTCGCCGAACCGGAGTTTTTCCCGGAGCCACGATGCGCGTTTGGGCGGCTGGTTGCGGAAAAAGATCACGCCATTGCGTTCGGTGTGCCGCCAGGTCAGTTTCATCCGGTGGTGGATGCTGTGGAAAAAGCCCGGATCGGCGAGTTTGGCCGCCAGATCCGCATTGATGGCATCGTTGGCCAGCAGGCAGTGCGAAACCGGTGTGACCGATTGCATGTCGGCCCCCACATAACCGACCTGGGGCGTACCGCTTTCTTTGTTGACATGCAGCACCATTTTGTTGCGGTAGCCCAGCGGCGTGCCGGGCAGCAGCGGTTCATCCAGCCGGTCCGGCGGACCGCCAGCGGTTTCCAGAAACGCGGCGAATTGGGTGGCTTTGCAGCGGGTTTCCGCCTCCGGCGAAGCGTGCAGGTAATGACAGCCGGGACAGATCCCGGCCAGCGGACAGAGCGGCGCGATACGGTCCGGCGATGGATTTTCGATGCGATGGACCCGGGCGCGGGAAAAATCATTTTTCTCCGAAACGATTTCCGCGATCACGGTTTCGCCGGGCAGGGTCCCCGGGACGAAGATCACCCGGCCTTCGTGATGGGCCACGCCATCGCCGCCGAAGGCACAGGATTCAACATGCAGTTGCAACAAAAGATTTTTCGACATGACCTCAAAAAACACCCATGTTCCGGGAGGCATCGCCTCCGCTGTTCCATTTTTGCAGTCATAAAACAAATACGCCCGGAATGGCGGTTCGTCAAGTCGGAAGAAGGGGCTTTTATTTGAAAAATGCCGGGTCGGGTAAAAATGTGCTGAAAAAACGCCGCGGAAATGGACAGAGCGGTTTTCCTGTGATATATTAATGTGAATGGGTTTGTTTTGTTGTTGTATGATACGAAAGGAACGGGTGTATTTTTATGGCAATACCGCTTTTGAATTTGCGTGAACAGTATCTGCCGATGGAGGCGGAGATCCTGGCCGAAGTGAAAGAGATTTTCCGCAATCAGGCCTTTATTCTGGGTGAAAAAGTTGAAAAGCTCGAGCATGAACTGGAAGCATACTGCAATGCCGGTTTCGCCTGCGGTGTCACCTCCGGATCGGATGCGCTGATCATTGCGCTCATGGTCGAGGGGATCGGCCCCGGGGATGAAGTCATCACGTCGCCCTTCACCTTTTTCGCCACCGTCGGTGCCATTGCCCGGGTCGGTGCCAAGCCGGTCTTTGCAGATGTGGATCTGAAGACCTACAATATCGATCCCGCCCGGATCGAAGAAAAGATCACGCCCCGCACCAAAGCGATCATCCCGGTCCACATCTTCGGCCAGTGCGCCGATATGGACCCGATCATGGAGATCGCCCGCAAACACGGGCTGACCGTGATCGAAGACAGCGCGCAGGCCATCGGTGCCGAATGCCGCGGACGGCGGTCCGGGAGCATGGGCGATTACGGCTGTTTTTCGTTCTTCCCCTCCAAGAATCTCGGTTGCTTCGGGGATGGCGGTGCGGTCACGACCTCCGATCCGGAACGGGCCAAAAAACTCAAGATCTTCCGCAACCACGGCCAGTGCGAAACCTACATCCACCGGTATGTGGGCGGCAATTTCCGGCTGGATGCGCTGCAGGCGGCGATCCTTTCGATCAAACTCCGCCGGTTGGACCAGTGGACCGCGGCCCGGCAGCAGAATGCCGCCGAATACGCCCGGCTGTTCGCCGGTGTCGAAGGGATCACGCTGCCCTGCGAAGGGGAATCGTGTACCCGGCATGTTTACAATCAGTACACGATCCGGGTGGCCGATGGCCGCCGGGATGCGCTCAAACAGTTTTTGAATGATCGCGGGATCGGCTGTTCGATCTATTACCCGGTGCCGCTCCATTTGCAGGAATGTTTTGCGGAACTGGGCGGCAAACGGGGCGACTGCCCGGTGGCGGAACAGTTGGCGCAGGAGGTGCTGTCGATTCCGATCTATGCCGAATCGACATCGGAAATGCGGCAGGAAGTGGCCGGTACCATTGCCGGATTTATGAAATGAGGATGTTTTGAAGCCGTTGCAAGAGCAGAAAGAATACCGCACCTTTGATTTGCGGCTGTACTGGCGGATCCTGCGGTACGCCCGGCCTTACTGGTTGCGTCTGGCGGTGGGTGTGCTTGCCGGTATGCTGGTGGGCGGATCGCTCTTTTTTGCGCTGATGATGATTCCCAAGATGGCCGTGGTCGTCGATCCGGTCGCGCCGGTCCGGCAGACAGTGACAGAGGGGGCCGCCACCGGAGATCAGCAGTTGGACAAACTGTTGGCCCAGATGGCCCATTATGCCGCGGAATTCCGGTTGCCGGTGGAGGTCGAAGGGGCGGAGATCCGCGTGACCTGGCCGGAGGAATATGTTTTCCGGGCGGTGGATGAAACCGGGCGTTTTGCCTGGCAGCTGTTGGCCGTGTACGGGATCGGGTTCATCATTGCCTGGTTTTTCAAGAATGTGGCCGAGTATTTGAACAAATACTGCATGGCGTGGGTCGGTGCCCGGGCGGTCGCGGATATGCGTAATGATATTTTCCGGTCGTTGATCGGGCAGTCGCTGATTTTTTACGGCAAACGGGATGTCGGCGATCTGATCAGCCGCTCCACCCATGACACCCAGACGATCGAACATTGTGTGGCGCAGTCGGTTTCGGAACTGACCTGCTGTCCGATCCAGTTGATCGCCTGTCTGGCGGCGGTTTTCGTGGTCTGCCGCGAATCGGATAATTATCTGCTGGTGATCATTCTGCTTTGCGGTATGCCGCTGCTGCTGCTGCCGATCACCTTTGTCAGCCAGCATATCCGCCGGATATGCCGCCGCTGTTATGCCCGTATTGCGCTGGTGGTCAGCAAAATGCATGATGTTTTCACCGGTATCCGGGTGGTCAAGGCGTATCACACCGAAGAATTGGAATACCGGACATTCCGGAAGATCAATCACCGGTATTTCCGGGATGCCGTGCGGGCGATCCGGCTGCAACTGTTGCTTTCGCCGATGATGGAAGTGGTGGTGGTCGCGGTGACACTGGTTTTTGTGATCTTTTCCTATCAGCAGGGGGTGTCGCTGACCCAGCTGGCGGCGTTGTTGAGTCCGGCATTCATGGCGTACAAGCCGTTGAAGGAACTTTCCAAGGCCATCACCTACATCCAGCGTTCCATGGCCGGTGCCGACCGTTTTTTTGAAACGCTCGATGTGGTCACGGCACTGCCGGAAAAAGAAAATGCCAGAGAATTGCGCGAATTCCGCGGCAGTATCCGTTTTGAGGATGTCGATTTCAATTACGGGGAGCGCAACATCCTGTCGGGGCTGTCGCTGGAGATCCCGCGCGGCAGTATGGTCGCCGTGGTCGGCGAAACCGGTTCCGGCAAATCCACCATTGCCAACCTGATCGGTCGTTTTTACGATGTGACCGGGGGGCGCGTGACCATCGACGGGGTGGATGTGCGCGATTACTCGATTGCTTCGCTGCGGCGGCAGATCGGGGTGGTCACGCAGGAGGCACTGCTTTTCAACGACACCATTGCCAACAACATCGCCTACGGTTGTCCGGAAGCCACGCGCGAGGATGTGATCCGGGCCGCGCAGCAGGCCAATGCCCACGAATTCATTGTTGACGGCCGTCATGCCGAGGGGTACGACACCAATGTGGGCGAAAAAGGATTCCGGCTGTCCGGCGGTGAAAAACAGCGGATCTCCATCGCCCGGGCGATCTTGCGGAATCCGCCGATCCTGATTTTGGACGAAGCGACCAGCGCACTGGATACCGTGACCGAAAAACTGGTGCAGGAGGCGTTGACACAGATTATGGAAAACCGTACCGTATTTGCCATTGCCCACCGGCTTTCAACGATCCGTCATGCTGACCGGATCGTGGTGCTGAATCAGGGGCGGATCGTGGAACAGGGTACGCACGATGAATTGATGGCACTGAACGGTACCTACCGGAAACTTTATGACACACAGTTTGCCCGTGACGAATAGGGCAGACGGCTAATGGAGGAGGAGTGTTGCAATGAAAAAACGGATTCGCAAGAAACTTCATATCGGGGAATACGCGGATTATTCTTTTATGCTTACCGGTAAACTTGCCGCCATGGATGAAGAGGCGGAGGACCGTTTCTTTACCCGTATGCTGACGCTGGCCGAGGATTGCCGCTGTTGGTTTGACGGCGTTTTCGGGGACGATTTTTTTGATCTGGAGGTCATTACCGGGCCGGCGCATTGTTTGAATGAAGAACGCCGTGCGGCTCTGCTCGACGGTCTGAAAGAGATCAAAGAGATCACCGAATTCAACGCCGGTGAATTGGCGGCGCGGTGAGATCCCGCTTCAGCCTTGTATTTTTGTTTTGACCGTTTACTGTATGTAAAACCGTATCCGGTTGAAACAAACGCAGGTTGACAAGGCATCAAGGATCGGGACCATCAAAAAGATTCCCACATTCCGCGGTAAGGACGCGGGAACGGGAAAGGACGGAAAGAAACATGGCTGAACAGAATGGTATTGGGGGAGGGCTGTGGTGTTTGTCGCGGCTCTTCGGGCAGTTCCGGCGGACGGTGAATTTTGAAGCCCTGCTGACAGAAGAGGTTTTACAGGCGTATGCTGCTGATGAGGTTGAAACA
>JAFQLP010000068.1 GCA_017414565.1 Lentisphaeria bacterium
CAGTAATCCTCCAGCGACTCCCCCTTCCAGGCGAACACCGGAATACCATCGGCGGCGATCGCCGCGGCGGCGTGATCCTGGGTCGAGAAAATATTGCAGGAGGCCCAGCGGACATCCGCGCCCAGTGCCTTCAGCGCGCGGATCAGCACCGCCGTCTGAATGGTCATGTGCACACTGCCGGTGATCTTAACGCCGGCCAGCGGCTGTTCCGGACCGTATTTGGCAACCGTGGCCATCACGCCCGGCATTTCATATTCGGCAATGCTGATTTCCTTGTGACCGAAATCCGCCAGCGCGATATCTTTTACCTTGTAATCCATCTCGTTATTCCTTTGTTATTGCTTCCATCAAATGCTGCCAACGATCCGCGGGGATCGTTGAACCGGTAACCTGCACCACCTCGGCCGACACCAGCGAAGCGATCCGGCCGCAGCGCGCCAGATCGAATCCTTTGGCGAGCCCGTAGATGAAACCGGCGGCGTAACTGTCACCGGCTGCAGTTGTGTCCACCGCCTCAACCGGTGTGATGTCGATCCGGGCGAATTCACTGCCGCGTTTGGCCAGCGAACCTTTGCTGCCGAGTTTGACGACCGCGACTTCGCAGGTTGCCGCCAATTCTTCCAACGCCTTTTCCGGGTTGTCTTCCTCCAGCAGAGCGGCGGCTTCGTCTTCGTTGGCGAAGATCCAGTCCACATACGCCGGGATCAGGCGGCGCAGTTCATCGCGGAAAATCCCGACGACTTCAAAGGACGCCATGTCCAGCGCGATTTTGCACCCCGCTTCGTGCGCCCGTTTCATCAAAGTCTGGGTAACCTGCGGCAGAAACAGCAGATACCCTTCGATGTAAACCGCCTGATACGGCGAAAAATCAAACGCTTCGATATCCGCCGCCGTCAGGAACTGGGATGCGCCGAGATAGGACCGCATCGTGCGTTCGGAATCCGGCGTCACCAGCGAAAGACAACACCCGGTAGCCGCCTCTCCGGTCACCCGGAAACACGGTTCCCCGCCGAATCCCCGGAATGCGTCACGGTAGAAACGGCCCTCGTTATCATCCCCGATGCAGGCCAGCATGGAGGCCGGGACCCCCATCCGGGCCAGCGTAAAGATCGTATTTCCGGCGGCACCGCCGGGAGCCAACTCCGGCATGACCGGAGCCAGACCGATCAGCCGGTCCTGCTCCCCGCGATCCACCATTTCCATGCCGCCTTTGGCACCGGCAACGTTCTGCTTCAGAAAATCGTCGCTCACATGGATCAAAATATCGACCAGTGCCGAACCGACACCCAAAATCCGGTTGCGATCACTCATTTTCAGATCAATTTGAGTGCCGCAGCGGCATGTTTCAGATCATCCACACGGTCCAGTTTTTCCCACGGGAATTCCGGACGGCCGAAGTGTCCGTAGGCAGCGGTGTCACGATAGCACCAGCCGTTGCCCGGGTGCTTCAGCCCCAGATCTTCAACGATCGCGGCCGGACGCATATCAAAGACTTTGCGGATCACTTTTTCGAGTTGGGCATCGTCGCTGCACACGCCGGTACCGTAGGTATCCACGTTGATCGACAGCGGATCCGCCACACCGATGGCATACGCCACCTGAACTTCGCACTTGGCAGCCAGACCGGCGGCCACGATGTTTTTGGCAATATAACGGCACATGTAAGCCGCGGAACGGTCAACCTTGGAGGGGTCCTTGCCGGAGAACGCGCCGCCGCCGTGGGAACCGACACCGCCGTAGGTATCGACGATGATCTTGCGGCCGGTCAGACCGGTATCGCCATCCGGACCGCCGACTTCAAAACGGCCGGTGGGGTTGACATAGTATTTGACTTCGCCCTTGCGGAGCGAAGCCGGGACGACTTTCGCCACCACCTTGCGGACCAGTTCTTCCAGCACTTCGATCTTCATATCCGGGGTGTGCTGGTGGGAAACCACGACCGTTTCCAGCGCGACCGGTTTGCCGTTTTCGTAACGGAGCGACACCTGGCTCTTGGAGTCCGGACGCAGATAGGCGTACTTTTTGGGCTGGCTCTTGCGGAGCCGGGCCAGTTCGGCCACGATCCGGTGCGCGTAGTAGATCGGCGCGGGCATCAGGTCTTTGGTTTCGTTGCTGGCATAACCGAACATCATGCCCTGGTCCCCGGCACCCTGTTCCTTGAACAGACCCTGACCGGCGGTAACGCCCTGGGAAATATCGGGGGACTGTTTGTGGATGCAGATCATGACTTTGGCATCATCCGCGGAGAAACCGACATTGGTATCGGTGTAACCGATATCACGGACGACCTCCAGTGCGATCTCCTGCCAGTTGACCTTGGCCTTGGTGGTGATCTCGCCGGAGATCACGATCAGGTTGGTGGTGGTCAGCGTTTCACAGGCCACGCGGCTGTTGGGGTCCTGCTGCAGACAGGCATCAAGCACGGCATCGGAGATCTGGTCGCAGACTTTATCCGGATGTCCTTCCGAAACCGATTCAGAGGTAAACACATGGGGGGCTTTGATCTTGCTCATTTTATTCGTTCCTCTCCTTAATACAGGTTTGATTTTCCAATGCAAAAAGACCCGGACTACCGAAGCATCACGGCAACCGGGTCCATTTTTTCTAACTCCTGGATCAATTCATCTGTGCCGGCACCAGCACACCGCGACGGTTCTTCTGCCACACGCTTTCGCCGCTGCCCTGTTCCGCCGGACGGTCTTCGCCGTAACTGACGGTACGGATGCGGGCATCTTCCAAACCGCGGCCGACCAGATAACTGCGGATGCTGTTGGCACGGCGATCACCGAGGGCGCGGTTGTATTCTTCGGTACCGCGCTGGTCGCAATGACCTTCAACGATCAGGCCGAGTTCCTTGTTCTCCGACAGGAAATTGGCGACTTCGTCAAGTTTGGCGGTTTCGCCGGGCAGCAGCGCATCGGCATCGTAATCGAAATAGACGATCGGGAAACCCAGATTATCCGGGGAAACCGGGGTCCATTCACCGGCGGCACCGCTCTGACCGGCCAGAGAAGCATCGGAAGCACCGGGACCCCAGCCGCCATCACCGGTCAAACCATAACCGGTACCGACACCGTTGGGATCATCGATCGCCGGCGGCAGTTTGCCCATATCTTCCGGCACCTCATTGTTGACACAACCGGCGACCAGCGACAACACAAGCGCAGCGGCACCACAAATTGCAAAACGGAACCCGATCATTGAAATCCTCCTCTTCTTGGACACTGTTTTATCGGACACTTTGTTACAAAGATTCGCGTACACACCATATAATGTATCGCGGCCACCCGAAAAATCCACCGGAACAATGTTTTTTTTCATGGTTTTTTCGCGTTTCTCCGGCCGGTCCGGGAAAAACATGGGAAAAATCCGCCGGATGATTGCACTCCGGCAATGGAAGATGTATATTATCAGAGCAGTTATGTCAACTTCAAACCAACGATCCAACATTTTTGCAAGGAGCATCATCATGGTCAATCTCGACTGGGATAAATTGAAATTCGAGTATCAGCCCGTAAAGTCAAACCTCCGCTACAACTACAGCAACGGTCAGTGGGACGAAGGTAAACTCTACACCACCTACGATGTCACGCTGAATGTCGCCTCCAATGTGCTGCACTACGGTCAGGCCATCTTTGAAGGCCTCAAAGCCTTCCAGTGCGTTGACGGCAAAGTCCGCATCTTCCGGCCGCAGGCCAACGCCAAACGGCTCAACGCTTCCGCCTCCCGGCTGCTGATGCCGACCTTCCCGGAGGAAATGTTTGTGGAAGCCGTCCGCAAAGTCGTGGCCGACAATATTGAATATGTCCCCCCGTACGGGACCGGCGGCGCGCTCTACATCCGTCCGGTGATGTACGGCACCACGCCCCAGATCGGGGTTTCGCCGGCTTCGGATTTCCAGTTGGTCTTCATCGTCGTGCCGGTTGGTGCCTACTACAAAGGCGGGATCAAACCGGTCGATGCCTGCGTTTCCACCGATTTCGACCGGGCGGCTCCGCTTGGCACCGGTATGATCAAGTGCGCCGGCAACTATGCTTCCAGCCTGCTGCCCGGCAAAATCGCCAAAGAAAAATTCCATTGCCCGGTGGCTCTCTTCTTCGACCCGAAAACACACGAATATGTCGATGAATTCAGCACCAGCAACTTCCTCGCCATCACGGCGGACGGCACCTACATCACCCCGGCCTCCCAGTCGATCCTGCCGAGCATCACCAATGACTCGCTGCTGACCGTGGCCGCCGATCTCGGTATCAAAGTGGAACGCCGCCCGATCCATCGCAGCGAACTGCCCGGCCTGGCGGAAGTTGCCGCCTGCGGTACCGCAGTGGTGCTGACTCCGGTCGCCCGCATCTTCGACGGCGATCAGGTCTATATCTACGGCGATGAAATCGGTCCGGTCCTCAAGAAACTCTACGATACGATGACCGGTATTCAGTCGGCACAACTGCCGGATACCCACAACTGGCTGGTGGACGTGCTCTGATCCGGCCATTCCGCAGTGCGCCCGGCAGGCCCCCTGCCCTGCCGGGCCGAAAGGAGAATTCCTATGGAGATTTTCAAAGATCCGGCATTGTTCCAGAAACGGATGCTGGAACTCAAACGTGCCGGCAAAAGCATTGCCATTGTGCCGACCATGGGATATTTGCATGACGGTCACGCATCGCTGATCGACAATGCCCGGCCGCGGGCGGATGTGCTGGTGGTCTCGATCTTCGTCAATCCGACCCAGTTCGGCCCGACCGAAGACCTGCAAAGTTACCCCCGCGACTTCAACCGCGACTGCACCATCTGCGCCAATCACGGCACCGATATCATCTTTGCGCCGGATGCCGAACTGATGTACGCGCCGGACCGCAGTGTGTGGGTGGAGGAAACCTGTCTTTCCCGCGGACTCTGCGGCAAAGACCGTCCCACCCATTTCCGGGGCGTGACGACGGTGGTTGCCAAACTCTTCCTGCTGTCGCAGGCGGATATCGCCGTTTTCGGCCAGAAAGATGCCCAGCAGGCACTGGTCATCCGGCGCATGGTGCGGGATCTCAATTTCCCGATCGAAATCGTGATTTCCCCTCTGATCCGCGATACCGACGGCGTGGCCATGAGTTCCCGCAACACCTATCTTTCGGCGGCGGAACGGGAACGCGCCCGCATCCTCAATCAATCCCTGACCGCGGCGACTGCGGCTTTGCGGGCGGGCGAACCGGTCGAAGCGGTACAGCAGAAAACGCTTTCCGCCATTACAGAACGGGCTGACCGGGTCGATTATGTCGCGTTTCTGGATTCCGAAACGCTGGAACCGGCGAATGCCGCGACCGGCGAGATCCTGATCGCGCTGGCGGCCGTTTTCGGCCATACCCGGCTCATCGACAACACGCTGGTGCGGCGGCCGGAATAATCCGCTCCGCCAACAACCGGAAACAGCACGATCCCGCGCCCCGCATCCGGGGTGACCGGGATCATTTTTTTCCGGGCAGATTGTCGGTTACGATGGCGGGAGCCACCGCGCGGGCTTCGACGGCCCGCTGACAGCGTTTTTGCAGTTCCGGGGTCAGGCGGCGGTACTGCATGGCATTGCGGAATTCCACCTGCGTAAAAACATAGTTGTAAAAGTTGTCGGTCTCCGGAAAAAGACTCCGGGCCTCGGCCAATTTCTTCTGAAATTCCTCTTCCCGGCGGAAACGGGCCAGCACCAGCAAGAGATGCTCCCACGCGCCATAGTCATCGTGTTTGGCGGCAATGGCCTGATCGCAGCACCAGCGGCAGAAATAATAATTGTCCTGATTGAGGAAAACCGCGCCGCCCAGCAGGCCCATGACCACCCGGAAATTTTCCGGTGTCACCAGGACCGGCCGCCGGAAACAGATCGGCTGATAGATCTTCGGGTGTGCCATGGCGATTTCATGCACAAAAAACCGTTCATTTTGCTGTTTGCCGTCGGCCTGCTGCGTTTTCTGCGCGCTGTGGTAGCGGTAAAGCACCCGCGGCACCGGATCAAAATGGAAATCCCGGTCCTGTGCCATCCGGGTCATCAGATAAACATCTTCATCGGGCGCGTTGCGCTTGCCGGGGACCATCCGGAAACTGCCGTGCGCCAACAGGTCGGTTTTGCGGATGACCATGGCATTGATGTTCATTTTCGGTGTAAAAAAGGCATTGAACCACGAGTACTGCCCGCCGTGGACATCCCCCGTTAGACCGTTTTCGTCAAAAAGATATTTGAGCGAATAACTGGCGCAGTAATTGGGTTCCCGGTCCAGCAGTTCGATCACGCCGGTCAGGTCAAACGGCAGCATGATATCGTCCTGGTCAAAAGACAGGATGTAACGCCCGCGGGATTCCTGCACCAGCCGCTGCCGGGATTCGGCTATCCCCAGATTTTTTTCGTTGTGGAAAACCCGCACCAGATCGGGATATTTGGCGGCGTAGTCTTCCAGGATATCCCGGGACTGATCCGGGGAACAGTCATCCAGCGTCACCAATTCCCCCCGGCCGTTGCG
>JAFQLP010000069.1 GCA_017414565.1 Lentisphaeria bacterium
ATCCCGGCCGATATCCGGGCGGCGGGCGGCGTTTCCCGCATGAGTGATCCCGCCATGATCCGGGGCATCCAGGAAGCGGTCTCCATTCCGGTGATGGCCAAGTGCCGCATCGGTCACATCGCCGAAGCGCGCATTCTGGAAGCGATCGAGATCGACTATATCGACGAAAGCGAAGTCCTGAGTCCGGCGGACGACATCTATCATGTGGACAAACGGGCGTTCAAAGTGCCGTTTGTCTGCGGGGCGCGGGATCTGGGCGAAGCCCTGCGCCGGATCAATGAAGGCGCGGCCATGCTCCGGACCTAGGGGGAACCCGGTACCGGCGATGTGGTCCAGGCGGTCCGGCACATGCGGAAGATGAATCAGGAGATCCGCCGGGTGGCCAACATGGCCGCCGATGAACTTTATGAAGCCGCCAAACAGTTGCAGGTCCCCTTCGATCTGCTGCTGTATGTCCACCGGAACGGCAAACTCCCGGTGGTGAATTTTGCCGCCGGCGGGGTGGCGACTCCGGCCGATGCGGCATTGATGATGATGCTGGGGGCGGAAGGCGTGTTTGTCGGATCGGGGATTTTCAAATCCGGCGATCCGGCAAAGCGCGCAGCGGCGATCGTCAAAGCCGTGACCAATTATCAGGACAGCAGAATGCTGGCCGAACTTTCCAGCGGTCTGGGCGAAGCCATGGTCGGCATCAACCCGGATGAAATCAGGCTCATCATGGAAGAACGGGCGATCTGATGCTGGTTGCAGTGTTGGCATTGCAGGGAGATTTTGCGGAACACGAAGCGGTTTTCAAACGGCTGGATGTTCCGACCTGTCAACTGCGGCAGAAACGCGATCTGGAACAGCATTTTGATGCGCTGATCCTGCCGGGCGGCGAAAGCACCGTTCAGGGCAAACTGCTGCGGGACCTGGATATGTTTGAACCCCTCCGGAACCGGATCCGGGATGGTTTGCCGGTCATGGCGACCTGTGCCGGTTCCATTCTGCTGGCCCGGCAGTTGCTGGATGATCCGGCGGTACATTTCGGCACGATGGGGATCTCGGTGCGGCGCAATGCCTACGGACGGCAGTTGTCCAGTTTCCATACCACCGGGACCTTTGCGGGGCTGAAAGATGTTCCCATGAGTTTCATCCGTGCGCCGCAGATCGAATTCTGCCTCCCCGGTGTGGAGGTCCTGGCGGAACACGACGGCCGGATCACCGCGGTCCGTCAGGGGAAACAACTGGCCATGACATTTCACCCGGAATTGAGCGGCGACACCCGGATCGCGGCGTATTTTCTTTCCGAAATGCTCTGAACCGCCCCCTGCCCCGACATACCATCCGGCCCCGGACCAGATGCCCGGGACCGGATGTTTTTCTGCCGTTTTGCCGCGTTGAAACAGCCGACCGGCAACGGCTCACTCCTCTGTTTGTTTCAATCTTGCACTCAACCGGAGCGAACAGAATTCCGGGCCGCACATGGTGCAGTATCCGGAACCGTGCCGGTCCGGTGCTGAACTTGCCTGCAATGCCTGCCGCCGCAATTCCTCCGCCCATCCGGGATCAAGTGCCAATTCAAACTGTTTTTCCCAATCGAACCGGGCCCGGGCATCGGAGATCGCATCATCGCGGTCGCGGCTGCCGGGTTTGTGCAACGCCACATCTGCCGCATGAGCCGCGATTTTGAATGCCACGACCCCGCGGCGGACATCATCGGCATCGGGCAATCCCAGATGTTCCTTCGGGGTGACATAACACAACATGGCAGCCCCGTGATACGCCCCCATCATGCCGCCCATTCCGCCGACAAAATGGTCATACCCTGGCGCGCAATCCACGACCAGCGGGCCCAGAATATAAAATGGCGCATCGCCGCAAATGTTCCGTTCACGCTCCATGTTTTCCCGGATCTGATCCAGCGGCACATGCCCCGGCCCCTCGACCATGGCCTGTACCCGGGCGGCACGACAGCGGGCAACCAGTTCGCCGAGGGTAGCGAGTTCGGCGAATTGCGCTTCATCGGAAGCATCTGCCAGACACCCCGGCCGCAACCCATCGCCCAGCGACAGGGTCACATCGTATTTTTGACAGACCGCCAGGATCTCATCAAAGCATTCATAAAAGGGATTTTCCTGTTGATTTTCCTGCATCCACGCCGCCAGCAATGCGCCCCCGCGGCTGACGATGCCGAGTTTCCGGTCCAAAGCAAGCGGCACATATTTCCGCAGCAGTCCGGCATGGATGGTCATGTAATCCACCCCCTGCCCGGCCTGTTCCCGGATGACCGTCAGAATGTTCTCCCGGGTCAGGTTTTGGCTTCCGTAACGGGCAACCACTTCGTAAACCGGGACCGTTCCCAGCGGGACCGTACTCTGTTCGAGCATGGCCTGTCGGATGGATGCGATATCCCCGCCGGTACTCAAATCCATAATGGTATCTGCGCCATAATGCAGGGCAATGGCAAGTTTGCTTTTTTCCGCCCCGGGGCAGCTGGCAAGCGTGGAATTGCCCAGATTGGCGTTGACTTTGGTCTTGAGTTCCCGGCCGATACCACAGGGGATCAGATTTTTGTGATTGACATTTGCCGGTATGACGATCGTACCGGCGGCGACACCTCCGGCGATCCATGATGCCGGCTGCTGCTCCACACCGGCAACATGTTCCATTTGCGGCGTGATAATCCCTTTTTGAGCATATTCCATCTGGGTTGACATAACATAATACCTTTCATCAAAAACGCCCGTTTCAGCGGTATTTTTCCAGCACGATCCGGCCGGATGGGTCCTGCTCCGGCGGATACATCTGCGTCAGCGTGCCGCTCAAACGGACACATTCACAAAGCGATCCGTAAACAAATGCTTTGGCGGCCGTCAAAGCCTCCCGCCAGGTTCTGCCCAGCGCGAAATTTGCCGCCAGAGCCGCGCTCAAGGTGCATCCCGTGCCGTGGGCGGTATGGCCCGCCACCTTTGCCGCGGGCGAAGTCAGGGTAAAAATTTCCCCCTGATAACAGACGATATCGCTCACCCGGTCCGAAGCGATCGCGTGACCGCTTTTCAGGATGACATGGCACCGGTACTGCCGGTGAAGCATTCCGGCAGCTTCGACCAGATCCGCGGGGGATGTCAATTTCCGGCCGCAGATGAACTCCGCTTCCGGAATGTTCGGCGTGATCCAGTCGGCCGCCGGAAAGAGTTTGTCCCGAACCGCCGCCATTGCCGATTCCTCCAGCAGTCTTGCGCCGGAGGTCGAAACCATGACCGGATCGACGACCAGCCGGAGCCTGTAACGGGTCGCCAGTTCCGCCACCCGTTCAACGATCGCCCGGCTGCCAAGCATACCGGTTTTGGCAAAACGGACCGGGAACGCATCGAGGACCGTTTCCAGTTGCGCGCCGACCGAGTCGGCAGACATCACATCCACGCGGCGGACCTCGCCGGGATTCTGGGCGGTCACGGCGGTGATGACCGAACTGCCATAGACTTTGAAAGCATGAAATGTCCGCAGATCGGCCTGGATACCGGCCCCGCCGCCGGAATCACTGCCGGCAATGGTCAGTGCGACCGGCATTGTTTTATTCATGGCTGTTTTCTTTCATGATCTGCCGCAGCTGCTTTACTTTGGCGGCCACGTCGGGAGCCATGGTGATTTCCGTGACCATGGCGATATGCCGGAAGCCGCGGGAACACAAAAGCGGCAGATGATGTTCCTTGATCCCGCCCATGACCGAAAACGGACATGTTACCAGCGACTTGAGTTCCCCGATCATTTCCAGCCCCAACGCCCCGCATGCCACGCTTTTGGTGCGCGTGGGAAACATCGGACCGATGTTCAAATAAGCGCAACCGTCGGCCTGTGCCCGGCGGATCTCACCGGCATTGTGGGTCGAAACGCCGAACAGCATGTCAGGAGCCAGTTTGCGGGCTTCGGTCAGGGGGAAATCATCCTGCCCCAGATGAACACCGTCGGCTCCGGCTGCCATGGCAATATCCACGCGGTCGTCAACGATCAAAAGCATCTGATACCGGTCGGTGATGGCTTTGCACTTCTGCACCAGTTCAAACATCGCACAGTCGGAAAGATTCTTTTCCCGGATCTGGACGATTTTGGCCCCGGCGGACGCAATACCGGCAAGGATCTCGCAGACATCGCGCCCGTTGCAGAATTCCGAACTTATCACCGGGTAAAGATCAGAACTTTTGAATCTCTCAATGCGTTCTGACAGGGAGCGCATTTTCAGCGGCCTTTCCGGATGATCAGTTCAGCCACTTTGCGACCGGACATCAACATACCGCCGAAAATCGGACCCATGCGGTAGCCGCCCATGACATTGTTGGCACTCATGCCGCAGGCGTAGAGCCCGGGGAAATAACAGCGGGTGTTTTCCACCGTGGAAGCCTCGCCGTTTTCCACCCACATCGGTTTTTCGCCAATGATATCACCGGTGGGGGTATCGAGTTGGATCTTGGCTTTTTTGACGGCCAGATTGAGGATTTCGCTGGGGTGGCCGGTGCCGTCAACCACATTTTCCGCAATGACCGTCAGCGGATCGACATGCAAACCGAGCCGTTCCACACATGTCCAGTTGATCACCAGCCCGTTGACTTTGCCGTTTTTGAAGACCAGATCTTCGACACTGACAGAGTTGAAGATCGTTGCCCCGGCTTTCACGGCTCCGAAAATCAGGCCGCTCGCCATTTCCACGGAATCAAGCGTGTGATAGCCGGGGGCGTTTTCGAGTTGCCGGTGCGAGATATTGAAATCATCGAGAATACCGAGTGCTTCATCCTGGACCACGACTTCATTGAACAGCATCCCGCCGCCCCAGGTACCGCCGCCGGGTGCGAGTTTACGCTCGAAAATGGCTGTTTTCAACCCGGCTTCGGCCAGATAACGGGCCGCCACAAGAGCCGAAGGGCCGCCGCCAACGAGCGCGACATCGAGTTTCAGACCATCGATCAGTTTCTGACTGAATTTGCTGATGATGGCAGTGGAGATAATGTTTTCCGCAGACATACCGGAAATCCTTTCTGGAGCATATTTCTGCTCCCGTTCTGGGCATGTCGGTGCGGATGGCACACGGTAATCAAAGGTGTAACACAAATGTACTGCATTTTTTCCTACGCCGGCATTACCCGTTTCAGGTTCAATGGGTTTGATCTCAGCCGTTGTCCCATGACAACAGCACCCCAATGTTACGATACATTTACTTATAGCACGGCTCCGGCGTTTTTCAAGCCGTAGCGGCGTATTACCCTATATTCTGCGGCTCAAAAACAGCATAAAACCGGTCCGCTGAACCGTTAAAAATCATCGGCAGCAGAAAGGCCGGCGCACTGCTCCACGCATGGCACAGACTCAATCCGAAAGGACGGTCGTAAAAGTCATAAAGGCCGATCCCGTCTTTGCCTTCGCCGTATGCTTCAAAAAAGGTTGTCGCGCCCTGCTTCATCATCCCGCCCCAGAAACGGCGGATCTCTGCCATGGCTTCGACCGTGAAACCGGCCCTGATCAGACCGAGGATCTCAAATGTTTTCATATAGGGCGTACCGACTGCCGGCAATTCATTTTTCAGCAGTTCCTGCCCGATACGGCGGCTTTCCTCCGGCGTTGCCACGGTACCGATGGCAAGGAAATTCTGGTGCCGGAGAAATTCCCCGCTCCCCGGCGAACAGGCAAAAAGCCCCCTGGAGACATCATAAAAATCACGCCGGATGACCCGCCGGAGGTCCTCTGCCATCCGGTCCCATCCGGCCGCCCGCACGCCGTCATCCATTCTGGCGGCCAGATGGGACAATGCTTTGAGCGCCATAAAAAACAATATCTGCAATGCGCCGTTTTTATCGCCACCCGCCCAATCGATCAGCACCCAGCCGTCAACCGGCAGCAAACCGTTCTCAAGCCGACTGGCCAGCAGCAGATCGGCAGTCTCCACGATCCGGAAATATTCCTGCCGCAAAAAAGCGGGATCTTCAAAATAACGCTCATAAAGTTCAAAATTGATCAGATACCAGAGCGTATAATCCGTGATCCCGTTGATATGGGTATTCCGGATCCCCGCCGAGCCCAGCACTGCCAGCGTATCCCGGATGGGTGCCGCCGCCCCGAAAGACTCGCTCATGCTCAAAAGACTGACCGCCAGATCCCCGGCCCACGGCAGCCGGTCACGCTTTATGCCGTCGATCATAAAGTGATGCACACAAAGATGCAGCGTGTAAACGCTCCGTTCCCGGATCGCATCCAGTTCCGCATCATCGCAGGAAAACGCCTTCTGTTCAGGCAGCGGCGTATAAAGAGCCTCCACCCGGACCGCGGCCTCATCCGCCTGCTCCAGCGAAAGATAACGGAACGCCAACGGCACCGCACTGCGCAGCGTACCGTCATCGCACCGCACCAGCTCCAGCCGCTGTTCAAATCCGCCGGAATCGCGGTTAGCCGCTTCGGCCATTGATTCCCCGACAAAAAGTCTGGCATCCGGCGCATTTTGGATGTAAATCCACCCCAGCACCTCCCGTCCGGCATCATACATGCCGTTTGCCAGTCGTTCCGGGATCAATTCCATGCAGGTCAATCCGGTACGGTGCGGCGGCACCTCACCGCCGGGCATCCGGGTCGCATCATGCCATGTTGCGCCGCCATCCGCCGAAGATTGCCACGCCACCACGGCATCGCAGCGGAAACAGGGCACATCCGCCCCGGCATCCGGCACCGAAAGCGCCATTTCGACCATCCCCGGTTCCATCAGAGAAATCACGGACATTCCCGGCGAACCGATGCAAACCACCGGAAACGACCCGGCGGGAAATTCCGCCCGGAAATGGACCGTTTGATGCGGTTCCATAAATTCTCCGGGATAACCGACCTTGAGCTGCGCCTCATCTTTGGCCCGGATCATCTGCTGCAGCCGAAATGCTTCACATTCGGCCCGGCCGTAGATCCAGCTGCCGGATCGCCCGCCGCATACCGCAGCCGGAAAGGGATCAATGGGAGAGTTTTTCATTTTACACCCGGAACTCCAAGAAAATATGATTGCTGTTCACGCTTTGAATATACCTTGCCAAAACAAAAAAACAATCCCGGGAAAAACGAAAAATCCCCTGGCGGCAGGGCAAAAAAACCGCGGCCCCCATTCCGGGAACCGCGGCTTGAAAGATCAGAAAGATTGCGTCTTATTTTTGCGGCAGAGACTTCTTGACACTCTTGATAAAGTTATCAAGCGTGGCTGTTCTGCTTTCACTCACAAGCAGTTTGTCGGGAACTCGCCGGGCAATCTTTTCAAACCGATCCAGCATGGCGGCCCGGGTTTCGGGATCATCCATGCGGCAGTACAGACGGGCGTACAGGATCGAAGTCAGAGCCATTTCAACGCGGTTCAGCATCACCGGATCATCGGCGACCGCCGCTTCGGCCTGCTTGAAGATCTCCATGGCTTTGTCCAGCACATCTTTGTCAAGATAATCATTCGGTTTGGACCAGATCCTCATGTGACGGTCCGGATGGGCCAGCACATGTTCGCGCATCATATCCAGATACTGACGGATCATCGGAGCCGCTTTGCCGTAATAGGCATCGGTGAACTCAACGATCCCTTTTTCCACATCGTATTCCGGATCCCACATGATGCGGGCCGTGATGTAGGCGCGGAGCTGTTCCAGTTCGCCGCCGCGGCACAGGTAGTTGGCTTCTTCGTATATACCGGTCACGGAATGCTTCGTCAGATAACGGAGGTTCGGACCGATGGTGTGGAAGTTCGGGTACGGAGCCATCATACAGCGGTAGTTGATGACATAGTCCCAGATGTGCAGCCGGGAGCAGCATTTTTCCCATTCCTTCAGGTCGTTGAGGAACGAAGCGTTGAAGGGATCGCTCTCGAAGGAGTGCGCGAAGCAGCATTCGATGGTGCAGAGACGGATGACCACATTCGGTTCCGCTTTGACATACTTCGGCGGCTTACGGGTGTAAGTGTACGCCAGCGTGTCAACGATGCTGTTCGGGAAATCTTTCCGGACAGCGCGCGCCACCGCATTGACGAAATGGATCAGCGGACCGGACTGGCTGCCTTCTTTTTCGGCCAATTCGGAGCAGTTTTTGCATTCGCAGTAGAAACGCCAGTCATTCTGGGAAATACTGACGATCGCATCCGGCGAATCCCGGAAACGGCGTCTCACTTCCGCAGTGACGATCTTCAGCACGTCCGGATTGGTCAGACAGAGCTGGGTGCGGCCTTTGGTGACACGCTTGCCGTTGATTTCCGAGAAATATTCCGGGTGGTCCTTGCCGTACACTTCCGGCGGGACCAGCTGATTGAACGTGTGGACAAAGCCTTTGTAATGGTAGGCCCCGCCCCATTCAGACTTGATACATCTGTGAACGAAGAAACCATTGAGGCGGTTGGCCACGACCAGGCGCGGTTCCGAGTAGATGCACTTGTAGTCGATATCGCGATATTCCAGCGGCGGAATATAGGAGTAATCGACCATCGGCATTCTCAACTCATCGAGCTGGGGAATGACGAAGCATTCTTCCGCGAACCAGCGGCAGCCGGCATAGCGTTCCAGGAATTCATACACGGCATAAAGCACGCCGCGACGATCGCCGGTCAGCACCAGATTCCCATCGTCGGTGGCAAAAATGTGGAGTCCTTCCAGACCGAGTTTGTCGTAATCCACCCGGCCGGTCTTCTGCGTGTATTCGCATTTACCGACAAACAGCCCCTTGCGGTCCGCGGAGCGGTTCGATTCTTCCACCACCAACAGCCGCTCGCCGGTAACTTTGCCGAGATACAGCGAAAGTTCCATTGCCGCCGTGCGTTCGGAAGTGGTCGCCCGATCGGGGATCACAATTTCGTACCGGTCGCCGGTGATCGGGGGACCGAAAACGATCTCGCCATCTTCTGAAACCGCCTGGGAAACAGGCGTGCAGGCGGCCACAAAAAGAACCGCTGCAAAGACAGCCATCAAACGGATGATTGATTTCATATTGATACCTTACATTGGGTGAAAATGCCTCCATTCCACAACCTTCCGACTGCCGCCGGAAGCCTTTTCACCGGAAAATTGAAACTCACTCTGAGGTAATTTCAAAAGTTTTTAATCAAAATACTGGAAAAAGTTGGACCATGAGTGCATTTCATACTCCGGGTGTTCAAGCCGGAGGTAAAAAATGAACCGATTATCCTTCGCCATACAACACATATCAATCAACCATGTTTTTCTACTCCCATTTTTGTTTTTCAGGATCTTTTCTTGAGGATAGACTGTCTTCAAATCAACCTTTTCGATTTTTTCTGAACAGGCCCTCCTTCCTTGCCTTTTATCGCTTCGATTTCACGGCTTACGCCAAACATCTCAAACTCATTACCTTCACCGGCCCTCCAACCGGAGCATCCGGCGGCTGCTGTGGCATAGTGCTATACCGGACAGCGCATCAGCACACCCCAACGCGCCTACTC
>JAFQLP010000006.1 GCA_017414565.1 Lentisphaeria bacterium
ACTCTTTTTTCAACACCAGCGTGGCCGGTAATCCGTCAAGCGCAGAAAACGCCGCTTCGCTCGCACCGTCTTTGACCGGCAAATTCCGTCCGGCAGTAGAAAATCGGCCGCGGAGCCCAAGCCGCATGGTATTCGGGCGGTTCCGGTAGTTGAGGACGGGGGCACGCCAGAAATCCCCATCCTTCGGGTACGGAACGAAATTTTTGCCGAAATCGACCCCGCAGGCCGTGATCTCCAGCGCATCACCACGGTCACGCACCGCCACGATGCCGGGTTCGCTGACACGGCCCACCGCGCCGGGCAATAACGCCGCCGGATCGAACACCGCGTACAACGTAAGTTTTTCGGCGGGAACTTCGATAACATGGGCATCGCGGTCGCATTTCAGCACCCGGTACTCCGGGGCGGGCGCGGTATCATCGAGCAAAATGGTATAGGCAAAGCCGGTGTCGCGCGGGGCGGAACCGTGATCGAACCAGGCGATTTCAGCCAAAGCTTCCCCACCGGTCTCCCGTCCGTGCGAAGTCGGGAACGACTGGCGGGCGCGGCGGATCACAAGATTTTCCGCCTCCGGCACAAGATAAGTCACACCGCGGAAATCACGGATGCGTACCGGACCGCGGTAAACGCGCTCGAAATCAGTTCCATCGATGCGTTCGCCGTTGATTTCAAGCGGCGCGGCACCCGCGGGCGGCAGATGCTGAAAAAGCGTGGTGTGGACCGGCGTGGCGGCATCGCTGCGGATGCCGCTGCCAAGCACGATCAACGCATTGCCGACAGCAAAAACGCTTTGGTCAAAGCGGAAACTCCGGTCGTACCAGCCATCGGCAAACCGGAGCATGAAAATACCGTCGCTGCCGAAAGCCATCGGCCCCACGGCGGCTTCCGGCGTGAAATGCCGGGCGGGATCGCGGTGCGCTTTTGAATCCAATTCGGCAAAATCCGCGACCGGAGCTGTACCGCCGGGAAAATGCGCCCAGTCGAAGCCCTGCCAGTCGTAGCCCGAACGGCGCATCCCGCCATCATAAATAAAGATCGTACCGCGGCTCAAATACCGACTCAACATCCCGCAGCTTTCGTTTTCAAAATCCCAGACATAACGGCTGTTCCCTTTGATGCAGACGAGTTTTTCGCCACGCCGGATAAGCAGGCAACCACCGTAAGGCAACGCCATTGCCCCCTGCGGTGTCGGCTCGGCGGGGATCTCCCGGAACGCATCGGTGAAATGCCGGTAATCCTCCAGATTGCCAACGGTGCTGGTAAAAGTGTTGGCCTGATAATCGATGTCGTAAAGCCGTTGCCGAAGTGCCCCGCAATGTTCCGGATCGTTCAACCGATTGAAGGCGGCGGCAAGTTCCGGATCCGGTTTATCGCCGAGCATCGCAATATAGCCGAATCCCATGAAAGCGGGCACAAAAGTATCCGGCCAGAAAGGCCAGCGGCCGTTGAGCTGCACCGGGTGATCGTATTTCTGCGCTGCGAACCGGCTGGTCAGCAACGCCCGTTTGAGGTTCGCCGCGCTCTCCGCCGATACCGCAAACGGCGTACCGCGCAGAAAGTACGCGATCCGCGCCCCCATTTCCAGCCCGTTATTGCCGTAACCGGTCAGATACAGTGCCGAATGGTGAAATACGCAACCGTCGGGTTTGATAAAAGGCCGCAAGGCACGGGTGGTCGCAAGACAGCGATCGATCGATGCCTGAAAACGCCGGAGCATCCGTACCCGTTCATCCGGATCGGGAATAAAGCAAATCTGCACCAACTGGAAAAAGGAGATCGAACGCAACTGGTCAGCACCGTTTTCGCCATCGACGGCGGCCGGATCGTTAAGGTCGTTGAAATGGGAATAATATTTCAGCGTTTCGGATTCGCGCACAAGCCGTTGCGCGGCCAGCAGTTCATCGCGCAGTGTCAGCAAAATCATGTTGTACGCCGCCAACCCCAGTCCCAAACCGTAACTTGATCCCATGCTGCTGCCTGCCGCCCACCCCTGATCGTGCAGGTGATCGAGGCCCAAAATCACCCGGTCGAGTACCGCCTGATCGTGATAATGGGGATTCGCCACTTCCGGTGTTCCCGGCGTGGCGTACAACAGTGCCAGCGGCAACAGCCATTGTCCAATGGTATGAGAGGCGGTCGGCGAACCGGCATGTTCCACGCTGAAACACGGCGGACCGGTGATGCGTCCGTCGGCGTGGCGCACGACGCCGAGCCGGTCAAAACCGGCAATCGCTTTGCTCCCGTTGCGGATGATCTCTCCCCGCAACCGGGAGACTTCCGGGATCACAGCGGCATCCGTACTGCCGTTGAGCCACTTGCGGACGCGCGTTGCCACCTGTTCCGCCGCGGCACGCTCGGCCGGTGTCACCGGCCGCGGATCGGGCAACGGCGACTTCCGCCAGCTCCGGAGCGTACCATCCACACCGCCGTTGTTACGGCTCACGGCGACAGTGGCGTGAAAATCGGATTCGCGACACCAGAGAACCTTGTCGATCAATTCGAGGCGGTCGAAAAAAAGCGTGCCGGATCCGGTCATCGCCGTAAAGCGGATCACCTCCGCCGGGGTGCCTTTCCGGACCCCGGAAGCCCATTGGGCATCATCGAAAACGCTCAACCACAGCGCGCGCCAGCCGGTGAAGCCGAGCCGGTAATCAAAGGACCATATCGGCCGCCCTTCTTTGAGCCCCTGGATCCGCAGCGTTCCGGTGAGCGGTTTTTCGGCGTAAAGCCACATTTTCAGCCCCCCGGCACGCTTACTCAACAATGCCATGCCGTCGGAATCGTTCAAGGTGAGTTCGCCACGCCGCGCAAAATCCCAGCGGAGCGATTTCTGACCGTGTTTAAAATGATCGGGCGAAAGCGAAAGGCGGCCCTTCTGCACCGAAAAGGCACGGCTGTCGCCATCTTCTTCAAAGGAGTACTGTGAACTCCGGTTCGTTCCCGAATCCATGCGGCTCGTATGTGCATCGAAACCGGCTCCGACCGCCCCCCAAACCGTCCATCCTGTCAGCAGTGCCAACACTGCCATCCCGTATTTTCTCATCTGTACTCCTTTACCGTTCCGGCCGTATCGGCTGTCCATGGCAACACCGGCAGAAAAACCTCTTGATCCCGATCGTCATTCCCCCGCCTGTTCAGGCCTTGTCTTCCCGAAACCGGGAGATAAAACGCGCCCCCTCCCCCGGCAGTACCGGGTCAGCGCAGTTGTTGAACGAGCCACTGCCGACGGAAATCCGTGTACGCAGGATCAAAAGCGTGCCCCATCCACGGCGTGACCCACAGGAATTTCGGCGCGGTCACACGATTGTATGCCGCATAAACCGAGTGCGGGTAACACGATTCGTCGCGCAATGCCACACTCCAGATCATCGGACACCGGATCAGCGGCGCAAAATGGCACATGTCAAAATAGGGAAGCAAGGCCGGGCCCTCCGGGCGCGCCATGATTTTTTCCCAATTGTCCCGGGGCCCCCGGAAACCGGGAACCAATTCGCACATCCCCGGCACATTGACCGCCGCCGCCGTCACCGTTTCGGGATTCAACGCCGCCGCCGCGATCGTCAATGCGCCGCCCTGACTCGATCCCCACACCTGCAGATTGCGGCGATCCCAATCGCTTCGCTCCGTCAGATAGCGGATACCGCGGCAGATCCCCATAAAGGCCTTATAGAAGACATAGTTACGGATTTCCGGAAGACCGTGGAAATAATAGAATTCCTCCCGGTTCAATTCCTCATAGCGTTCTTTGGCGGTCTCCGGCTCCACCGGATAGGGGTGGATATTGAGGGTAAGCACGATGGTCGATTCAAAAGGATAATCCCCCGACGGTGCAGAGAATCCGGGACCGGCACCGGGCAGCGTGATCCCCGCCGGAAACGGCCCCGTTCCGGTCGGCACCGAAAGATACCCGTACATCCGGCCGCCGCCGACGTTGGCAAAAGAGATCGCGTAACCGGTATATTCCGGGGTGCTGATGCGTGCCAGCGGCTCAAGTTTCACATCCAGCGGGAGTTTCAGGGCAGCGGTCTTTTCCTGCATCCAGAAATCCTTGAAATCGGCGGGCGCGGGCTGTCCGCTGACGATCTTTTCCGGCTCGAATGCGATCACCGCAAAAGCGGAACTGCCGTCGATCCGGGCCGTACAACGGAGGAATCCCGGATTTTCCATGACCAGCCCGGCCTCGAATGGATTGCCCCCGGCGAGATCGTGCGTGGACTCGGCGAGCGGCCGGAAGCGTTCATCGCTGAATGCACAAATCACGCGCCCGGAGGTCAGCGGCTCACCTTTTTTATCACGCACGGTAATTTTGAATTTCCCGGTTTCGCCACAGCGAGCCATACCGCTTTCCCGGGACGGTGCGATTTCGATTTTCGGGGTGGCGGGAGCCGCGCCCGCCAGAGTCAGCACTGCACCGAGCGCGGACAGACACCCCAACATCATTTTCTTCATTTACCCAATCCTCCGAATGACATCAAACAAGGCATTATTTTCTGATAAAATAGCATCGCCCCGCCTTTTTGCAACCACCGGAGCAAAAAAATCGGCCCAGGCGAACGGAAAACATGATTCCATCACCGTGCCGCGCATTTGCAATAACCTGAACAGGGGAATATAGTAATGACGGTTTTCGGACAAAAAAATACCCGGCATCCCCAACGATCCGGAAAAAAAGCTGCACCAACGTGCATTTGACCGGAGTCAATGATTGGAATAAATTTTTATTTGAACTCGTAGTGCAGTTTTATAGGGGGGCTCAAACCGCGGGCGGGTAAAAAAATAAGCGCGCTCGTTGCGGGAACAAACGCGCTTTTTATCAATGTCAGAGCAGGTCAGACGGTCGTTTTACAGGCCGAACTGCCGTTTCAACGCCCACAACCCAAGTGCCGGGTTGCTGATGTAGAAGATCTCTTCCCCATCAACCGTATGAAAGCCATCCTGCAATTTTTTCGGATCGTATTTCCGCACCATTTCCGACAGATCCCCGTAGCGGAAACCAACCGACTCGATCTCCTCACGGGAAACCCCCGCGCCCGGACAGTACGTAATGGAAAAACGCCCTTCGCTGGAGCCGTGGATCAAATGCGCCGCCGCCCCGAGACTGTTGCGCAATTCTTCGTTTTCCGCCACCGCTTTCAGCGTAAACGGCGTGCCGCGATAGCCATATTTGCGGATCAGACGGTCGTTTTCGGGATCTTCCCCGAATTCTTTCAGGCCGGGAGCCAGAATGATCAATTCCCCGCCGTCGGCGATCGCCATCCGGGTGCGGTACACCGCTTTGTTCCCCAGCCAGGTGCTGTTGAATTCTTCGGGATCAAGGAAAACCACCACCTTTTTCAGCGGCTCATCCAACAATGTGAAATTGGTCCGGATACTCAAATCCGCCGCGTGCAGAAATGCCTCTTCATCGGTCCCCGCAAAGAAACCGCGCATCGCCATGCTGCCAGTCTCATCTTTGGCCATCACCGTCAGCATGAACACGATCGGCAGGTCCTTGAGGAACGATGCCCCGTAATTGAACAGACGGCGCACCGGCGTATCCGCCCGGCCCATGATCGATTCCATACCGGTAACAGCCCCCAGAAAATGGGACTTGTTGATGATATCCGATCCCCCCACGCCAACCATCAGGTTTTTGGTGTAATTCGCCAATCCGACCACCTCGTGCGGAACCACCTGACCAATGGAAAGAATCAGGTCGTAACCGGCAAAAAGTTGACGGTTGACTTCGATAGCGACCTCGTAATCCACTTTGCCGCCCGAAAGTTCGCTGATATATTCACCGGTCGCAACGCCGAGTTTTTCCACATCGTTGCGCCAGTCGTGCACCAAAAACATGGACTGCGGAATATCACCGAACATCAATTTGAGCTGTTCCGGCCCCATCGGACTGTGCGTCCCCAGTGCCGGCATGATGTCGATTTCCCAATCCCCGCCGAATTCCGCCACCAGAATACGGGTGATCTCCCCCGCCCGGGAATTGAGCCGGGTGTGATCCGGCGGCAGCAGCAGCATCCGTCCGCCGGTTTTGCCGCTTTTACGCACCGTTTCAACAACCAGTTCCCGCAATTCAGCACTGTTGATCGAGCAATCCGCGCCGCCTTTTTCCAACCAAACCGCCATGGTAAATCTCTCCTCCGGCCGCCGCGACCGGGAATCATTCCCCGGCCGTCAGCAACCGTTCTGATCAGGCAATGTAAGTACCGGAAACCGTCTTGCCGCTGGTTTCGGTCCATTCGGTGTGGTAAATTTCGCCCCGCGGACGATCGACCCGTTCGTAGGTGTGCGCGCCGAAGTAGTCGCGCTGCGCCTGCAGCAGATTCGCCGAAAGATTCGCCGAGCGATACCCGTCAAAGTAGGTCAGCGCGCTGGAGAATGCCGGGACCGGAATACCGGCCAGAACCGCCGTGGCCACAACTTCACGCCACGCTTCCTGGCAATCGTCGATGATCGCATGGAAGAAATCGTCCAGCAGCAGGTTCGCCAGATCCGGATTCTTGTCGAAGGCCGCCTTGATCTTGTCGAGGAAGCTCGCACGGATAATGCAGCCGCCGCGCCACAGCAACGCGATATCGCCGTACTGCAGATCCCAGTTGTATTCTTTGGCCGCCAGGCGCATCAGCTGGAAGCCCTGCGCGTAACTGCAGATATTGGAGGCATACAGAGCCTTGCGGACAGATTCGATGAAAGCCTTTTTGTCGCCGGTAAAGGG
>JAFQLP010000070.1 GCA_017414565.1 Lentisphaeria bacterium
AGGGTCAGGCCGGCGACAACGTCGGTTGCCTGCTCCGCGGCACCAAGCGCGAAGATGTTGAACGCGGCCAGGTTCTGGCGAAGCCGGGTTCCGTCACTCCGCACAGCGCCTTCGAAGGTGAAATCTATGTGCTGAGCAAGGACGAAGGTGGCCGTCACACCCCGTTCTTCAACAACTATCGTCCGCAGTTCTACTTCCGTACCACCGACATCACCGGTACCATCAACCTGCCGGAAGGCATGGAAATGGTCATGCCGGGTGACCGTGTTACCATCCAGGTCGAACTGATCCACCCCGTGGCCATGGAAAAGGGTCTCCGTTTCGCCATCCGCGAAGGCGGCCGTACCGTTGCTTCCGGTCGTGTTGCCAACATCAAGGAATAAGTTGGTCTGAATAACGATTCCCGGATCGCTGTAACGGCGATCCGGGATGACTATATCAAGCAGGTAAAAGAAGATGCGTGAATTGGTAATTCTCGAGTGCACCGAGTGCAAGCGCCGTAACTACACCACGAAAAAGGAAAAGCGCAACACCCCCGGTCGTCTCGAAAAGATGAAGTTCTGCAAATTCGAACACAAGCATACGCTTCATCGCGAAACGCGGTAAGCATTGTTTCGAACGCAGGAGAGTAGCTCAGTTTGGCTAGAGCAGCGGTCTCCAAAACCGCAGGTCGTGAGTTCGAGCCTCACCTCTCCTGCCATTTTTTAATTGCGTGTGTCGAAGAGTTAGATGGGTGAGGAAAAATGGCAGATGCCCAAAAAAACAACAGCGGAATGATTGCCGCCTTTGACCGGGTGACCGGTAAGATCCGCGGTTTCATACGCGAAACGATCGCCGAACTGGGTCGTTGCACCTGGCCGGGCAAACAGGAATTGTTGGAATCCACCGTGCTGGTGATCGTTGTTATGGTTATCTTGGGGTGTTTTGTTGCCGGGGTTGATGAAATCACCCGTTTCGTTATCCGTTTTATCACAACCGGAAGATTTTGATCGCAGGAGTGTAAGAGTTCTATGGAAGTCACCGAAGAAAACCGCAGCAAAGGGCAGTGGTTTGTCGTTCAAACACTTTCCGGACATGAGAACAAGGTTCGCGATACCTTGGTTCGGCAGCTGGAGATCAGCGACAGTGTGCCGATTTATGAAGTTTTGATTCCGATGACGGAGAGTTATGAAGTCCGTTACGGGGACCGCAAGAAGAAGGTCCGTAAACGTTTTCCCGGTTATCTCCTGATCCGCATGGATCTTTACGACGAACTCGGCCAGATCAATGAACAGGTTTGGCATCAGGTTCGTTCGGTGCAGGGGATGTTGGGTTTTCTTGGCGGTGAAAATCATCCCGAACCGCTTACTCCCGACGAGGTTGCCAGTGTTATTACGGCACCGGCTCCCGCCAAAGTCGAGTTTGTGGCGGGGCAGCGTGTGCGGATCAACGATGGTCCGTTCAGCAATTCCGAAGGTGTCATCCAGTCGGTGGATTGCGAACGTTGCCGGGTTCTTGTTATGGTGTCCATTTTTAATCGCTCCACCCCAGTGGAATTGGAGTTCTGGCAGGTCGAGTCGCTGTAAGCGGCCCGAAACTTGGTCGTATAGAAGCCATGGTTCGTTGGTGGGAGATAACCTGCCGGTCTTACCACCTACGGATCGATATGGGAGATCATTATGGCAAAGAAGGTTACAGGCTTGATTCGCTTGCAGATTCCGGCCGGCGCTGCCAATCCGGCACCGCCGATCGGCCCGGCGCTTGGTGCTGCCGGCTGCAACATCATGGAGTTCTGTAAGCAGTTCAATGCCGCCACTCAATCTCAGAGCGGTATGGTGATTCCTGTGGTGATCACGGTCTATCAGGATCGTTCGTTCACTTTCATCTGCAAGTCCCCGCCGGCTGCTGTCCTTATCAAGAAGGCTGCCGGTCTGGCTTCCGGAGCCCGCAAGCCGGGTTCGGAAACTGCGGGTAAAGTGACGCGTGAACAGATCCTTGAGATCGTGCGCATCAAGAAGGAAGACATCAACGCCCGTGACGAAGAGGCGGCGATGCGCATCATCGAAGGAACCGCGCGCAGCATGGGAATCGAGGTGGTTGATGCGTAGAAGCAAACTTTACAAAGCACAGGCGGCGACTTTTCAGCTCGACCAGCGTTACACGCTTGACGAAGCTCTGGCTCTGCTGAAAGAAATGCCGGCTGTCAAATTCGACCAGACGGTCGAAATGGCGATCCGCCTCGGGGTTGACACCCGTAAGTCGGATCAGACGGTTCGTGGTGCGGTGGCTCTGCCCGCCGGTACCGGCAAAACCGTCCGTGTCTGCGTGGTTGCCGACGGCCCTGCGGCCGAAGAGGCGAAAGCTGCCGGTGCGGACTTTGTCGGCTACGACGATATCGTTGCCAAAATCAAAGAAGGCTGGTTGGATTTTGATATCCTCATCGCCACTACCGATGCGATGAAGATGGTCCGTCCGCTTGGCCGTCAGCTTGGTCCGCGTGGTTTGATGCCGAACCCGAAGACGGGTACGGTTTCCGATCAGCCGGGCGAAGCGGTGCGCGAAGCCAAGGCCGGTCGTGCGGAATTCCGTGCTGACCGCGGCAGTTGCGTGCATGTGCCGATCGGCAAGCTCTCGTTTGAGAACAGTGCGTTGAAGATGAACTTTGGTGCGGTGGTCGATGCGCTTGCCAAGGCGCGTCCGAGTTCCGCGAAAGGTACTTATTTCTTGAGCTGCACGATCTCCTCCACGATGAGCCCCGGGGTCAAGATCAACCTCAAGGAACTGACGAGGTCGCAAGAATGAGAAGTGAAAAAATTCATCTGGTAAACTATATTGCCGGCTTGATTTCCGAGTCCGATTTTGTTTACTTCATTTCTTATGCCGGCCTTACGGTAAAAGAACTTACGGAGCTTCGCTCCCAGTTGTTTGCCGCTGGAGCTCAGTGCCACATTCTGAAGAATACCCTGATCCGCAAAGCCGGTGAAAAACTCGGTATCGATGCGCTTACCGCGCTCGAACTGAAGCAGGACACTGCGCTTGTCTGCGGCAAAGGTGATGCCGGTGCAGTCGCCAAGATCATTGTCGAATTCGGCAAAAAGATCAACAAAGTCCAGCCGAAAGGCGGTTACTTTGAAGGTGCGGCGCTTTCGGTTTCCGAAGTCAAGGATATTGCTTCGCTGCCGCCGAAACCCATTCTTCAGGCTCAGTTGCTCGGCGTCCTGCAAGGACCGTCCCGTCAGCTGGTTACCCTGCTCAATGCAAAGGCTGCAACTATTTTGAACGTGCTCAATGCTTACAAAGAAAAACTTGAACAGTAACAACACAACGAAAAAATTGGAGTTTTATCATGTCTGACGAAGCCAAAATGGAAGAATTCATCTCCTACATTGAAAACATGACCGTCCTGGAACTTTCCAAGCTGGTCAAGGCTCTCGAAGAGCGTCTCGGTGTCAGCGCCGCTGCTCCGGTTGCCGTCGCTGCCGCTGCCGCTCCGGCTGCTGCCGCTGCCGCGGAAGAAAAGACCGAATTTGATGTCATCCTGAAGTCCTTCGGCGACAACAAGATCGGCGTCATCAAGGAAATCCGTGGTATCACCGGTCTCGGCCTCAAGGAAGCCAAGGATCTGGTCGAAGCCGCTCCGAAAGCCATCAAGGAAGGCGTTGCCAAAGACGAAGCCGAAAAGATCAAGGCCCAGCTCGAAGGCGCCGGCGCCCAGGTCGAAATCAAGTAACATCGAACACGGCATTGCCGTGTTATTCAGCAAGTCCGTTCCCGGTGCGGTGTGGTATTTTGCCGCGCCGCGGAGCGGCGGCTCCGATCCGGAGAGATCATCGTGGTCTTTTCAGGGTCGGGGCTTTGTTGTTGTTTAAGAGCCGGTTTTTTTCTGATTGAGAGAAAAAAATCGCAAAATTTTACCGGAAGACCGGCTTTTTGCGGCTGATTCGCGCCGGAAAGTCTCCGGATGGAAACGAAAATTAAAAGATCGGTCGATCTTTTTCAGATATTTTGACGAAAAATTAACAAGTCCAACCTATCAAGGAAATGGGGTATTATGAGTGAACGCATCAACTTCGGCAAACTGAAGGAAGTGCTGCCGATTCCGGATTTGATCGGGCTGCAGCTCGAGTCGTATCGGAATTTCCTTCAGAAAGACGTTCCGCAATCGGAGCGGAAAATGCAGGGGCTTCACGAGATTTTCTCGGAAATCTTCCCGGTAGTGGGTTATGACAAGTTGTCGCTGGAATACCGCGGCTATACGATCGGCGAGCCCCGCTATGAAGTGGTGGACTGCATCAAGGACGGCAAAGTTTACGATGCTCCGCTGTATGTTGATTTTGTGCTTTCCCGCAATGGCAGCGAAACTGCCGAACGGGTGTTCATGGGCGATCTGCCGCTGATGACGGATTCCGGTTCCTTTGTTATCAACGGGGCCGAGCGTGTGATCATCAGCCAGCTGCACCGGTCCCCCGGGATCTGTTTTGAAAAGACCCGGCACACCACCGGCCACATCCTCTACTCTTACCGGGTGATCCCGGATCGCGGTTCGTGGATGGATGTGCAGTTCGATGCCAACGACAATATCCTGATCTATCTCGATCGCCGCCGCCGCCGCCGGAAGTTCTTTATCACGACGTTCCTCCGTGCCATCGGTTATGACACCAACCGTGACATTCTCAATGCACTGCACGAAGTCAAAAAACTGAAACTTTCGACTCTGCTCAAGAAGAAAGATCTGTCGGGCTATTTCACGGTCAACGATATTTACGACGAAAACGACACGCTGGTCGTCAAAGAATTGACCCAGATCGCGGAAACCGACCTGGCCAAACTGGATGAAGCCGGGATCACCGAAGTTGAACTGGCGTACATTCCCGATGGCGCGCACTACATCATCAACAGTCTCCGCAAGGACAAGACCCGCGACCGCGATGATGCGCTGACCGAAGTTTACCGCACGATGCGCCCCGGCGATCCGGTGAATCTGAAGAATGCTGAAATCCTGATCAAGCGGCTCTATTTCGACAACCGCCGTTATGACCTCGGTGCGGTCGGCCGTTACAAGATCAATGAACGGTTGGGGCTGGACCCGGCTCTGACGGATCGTGTGCTGCGACCGGAAGACCTGATCGTGGCCACCAAACTGCTGATCGAACTCCGTCATTCCGGCGGCCGGGTAGACGATATCGACCATCTGGGCAGCCGCCGTATCCGTACGGTTGGTGAATTGCTGCAGAATCAGTGCCGCGCCGGTCTGTTGCGTGCCGAACGGGTGATCCGTGAACGCATGACGATGTTGAACAATTCGGAAGAAGCGACGCCGCTTCCCTCCAAGTTGATCACGCCGAAAGCGTTTGCCGGGGTGATCCGCGACTTCTTTGCGCGCAGCCAGTTGTCGCAGTTCATGGATCAGACCAATCCGCTCAGCGAACTTACCAACAAGCGGCGTTTGAGTGCGCTCGGTCCCGGCGGTTTGAGCCGCGACCGTGCCGGCTTTGAAGTGCGCGACGTGCATGTCAGCCACTACGGGCGTATCTGCCCGATCGAAACGCCGGAAGGTCCGAACATCGGTCTGATCTCCTCGCTGTCGCTGTATGCGGTGATCGACCGTTACGGTTTCCTGGAAACGCCGTACCGCCGGGTGGTGGACGGTCAGGTGACCGATCAGATCGATTATCTGACGGCCGACAAGGAAGAACCGTATGTGATCGCCCAGGCCAACGCGCTGCTCGACGAAAACAACCGTTTCGTCCGCGAAATGATCATGACCCGTCAGTACGGTGAATCCGGTGAACGCCCGCGGGAAAGCGTGCAGTACATGGACGTTTCCCCGAAACAGTTGATCAGTGCCGCTGCCGGTATCGTTCCCTTCCTGGAACACGACGACGCCAACCGTGCGTTGATGGGTGCGAACATGCAGCGTCAGGCGGTGCCGCTGATGGTGACGGAATCCCCCTATGTGGGTACCGGTCTGGAAGAGGTCATCGCCCGCGACTCCCGCGCGATCGTGATCGCCCGCGAAGATGGTATCGCCGCCGAAGTGACCTGTACCAAGATCGTGATCACGCCGGACGGGCTGCCGCTGGATCAGACGGCCGATCCCGACAAGGCGCAGGTTTACAAACTCAACAAATTCCTCCGCAGCAATGCCGGCAGCTGTATCAACCAGAAACCGGCTGTCAAGCGCGGTCAGGCCGTCAAAGCCGGTGATGTGTTGGCGGACGGTGCTGCCACATCCCGCGGGGAACTGGCGTTGGGCCGCAATGTGCTGGTCGCGTTCATGCCGTGGTGCGGGTACAACTTTGAAGACGCTATTGTGCTCAGCGAGCGGATGGTCAAAGAAGACGTTTACACCAGTATCCATATCGACGAATTCGAGATCACCAGCCGGGAAACCAAGATCGGTCCGGAAGAAATCACCCGCGACATTCCGAGTGTCAGCGAAGATGCGCTCCGCAATCTGGACGCCCGCGGTGTTGTGTACGAAGGTGCGGAAGTGAAGCCCGGCGATATCCTGGTCGGTAAGATCACCCCGAAAAACGAAACCGAACTGGCTCCGGAAGAACGACTGCTGCGGGCGATTTTCGGTGAAAAAGCGGCGGATGTCAAGGATTCGAGTCTGGTTGTCCCCAGCGGCAAAGGTTCCATCGTTATGGACATCCGCATTGAGTACGCCAAAGATCCGGCTGCCGGCACCATGACCAAAACCGAGGTGCGGCGTCAGACCAAGATGCTCAAGGACAACTACCGCGAAGTTTACAACAGTCTGGTCGATGATCTGACTGACCGGCTTTCGGAATTCATGCTCGGCATCAAACTGCCGTCGCCGATCCTCGACACGACCGATCCGGAAAAGGCGGTCACGCTGATCGGGCAGAACCGCAAAGTCACCCGTACATCCATCCAGAAACTGGCTGCTCACTACAACTGCTGGTCGATGGAGGATTGCGAACTCAAGACCCGCATTGCCGATGTGGTCGCGTGCTTCGTTGACAAATTTGCCGAAAACGAAAACGCCCGTATCCGGTCGCTCAAGACGCTGGATGAAGGCGAAAGCATCGACAATGGCGTGATCAAAAAGGTCAAGGTCTATGTGGGCTGCAAACGCAAGATCCAGGTCGGTGACAAGATGGCCGGCCGTCACGGTAACAAGGGTATCGTTTCCAAGATCGTGCCGGTCGAAGATATGCCGTTCCTCGCGGACGGTACGCCGGTGGATATCGTGCTGAACCCGCTGGGCGTGCCGAGCCGTATGAATGTCGGGCAGGTGCTGGAAACCCATCTGGGCTGGGCCGCCAAGATGCTCGGCATCAAGATCGCCACGCCGGTTTTCGACGGTGTGGACGAAGCGACGATCGTCGATTTGATGAAAAAAGCCAACGCCCGTTACGCCGAAGAAAACGGCAAGGATTACCATTGGGGGTTCCGTCAGGACGAAAAAGGCGAATGGATCTACGACGGCAAGACCGATGTCTATGACGGCCGCACCGGCGACCGTTTCGATCAGCGGGTCATGGTCGGTCAGATCTACATGCTGAAACTCGACCACCTGGTGGCCAACAAGATCCACGCCCGTGCCGTCGGTCCGTATTCGCTGGTCACGCAGCAGCCGCTCGGCGGTAAGGCGCAGCACGGCGGTCAGCGTTTCGGCGAAATGGAAGTCTGGGCTCTGGAAGCGTATGGCGCGGCCTACAATTTGCAGGAAATGCTGACGGTCAAGTCCGACGATGTGATCGGGCGTGCCCGGATCTACGAATCCATCGTCAAGGGGCAGAATGTGCTGGAAGCCGGCCGTCCGGAATCCTTCAACGTGTTGCTGAAGGAAATGCAGAGCCTCGGCCTGGATATCCGTACCGTCAAAAAATCTTCTGATAATCAATAAGGGAGGGCTGTTACCTTGATTGACAATACTCATTCCTACCGGGAATTGCTGGGCAAAAGTTCAGCAGTTTCTTTCGGGGCCGTCTCCATCAATGTCGCTTCTCCGGAAGTGATCCGTTCGTGGTCGCATGGCGAAGTCAAGAATCCGGAAACGATCAACTACCGCAGTTTCAAGCCGGAAAAAGGCGGGCTTTTCTGCGAACGGATCTTCGGGCCGACCCGTGACTGGGAGTGCTCCTGCGGCAAATACAAGCGGGTCAAGCACAAAGGCATCATTTGCGACCGCTGCGGCGTGGAAGTCACCCAGGCGAAGGTGCGTCGTGAACGGATGGGGCATATCGAACTGGCGGTGCCGGTTTCGCACATCTGGTTTTTCAAGTGTATGCCCAGCCGCATCGGACTGATGCTGGACATGACGGCCAAAAATCTGGCGTATGTCATTTATTATGAAAAATACATCGTTACCGATCCGGGCGACACCCCGTTGAAACTCGGTCAGGTCCTGAGCGATATCGATTATCGTCAGGCTCTGGAGTTCTACGGCGATTCGTTCTCGGCGGATATGGGCGCGCCGGCTCTGAAGACGCTGCTCGAAATGATCGATCTGCCGACGCTCCGCGATGAAATCCAGGCGGAATTTGCCAACAGCCACAACAAGGCGATCCGTAAGAAACTGGCCAAGCGGCTGCGGTTGGTCGAAGGCTTCATGAACAGCAATTCCCGTCCGGAATGGATGCTGCTCACGGTGCTGCCGGTGATCCCGCCGGATCTGCGCCCGCTGGTTCCGCTGGATGGCGGCCGCTTTGCGACCTCCGACTTGAACGACCTGTACCGCCGCGTGATCAACCGCAACAACCGGTTGAAGATGCTGCTGCAGCTCCGGACCCCGGAAGTCATTATCCGCAACGAAAAACGCATGCTGCAGGAAGCGGTGGACGCCCTGATGGACAATGGCCGTCACGGCCGTTCGGTCACGGGTGCCGGCAACCGGCCGCTGAAATCCCTCAGCGACATGCTCAAAGGCAAACAGGGCCGTTTCCGTCAGAACCTGCTCGGTAAGCGCGTTGACTATTCCGGCCGTTCCGTGATCGTGGTCGGTCCGGAACTCAAGATCTGGCAGTGCGGTCTGCCCAAGAAGATGGCGTTGATCCTCTTTGAGCCGTTCATCATCCGCCACCTCAAGGGCCGCAACTACGCGCACACCGTCCGCGGTGCCAAGAAGATGATCGAGCGCGGCGAACCGGTGGTCTGGGATATCCTGGAAGAAGTGACCAAGGGTCATCCGGTCATGCTGAACCGTGCGCCGACCCTGCACCGCTTGAGTATCCAGGCCTTTGATCCGGTGCTGATCGAAGGTTCGGCTCTCCGTCTGCACCCGCTGGTGTGTACCGCTTACAACGCGGACTTCGACGGTGACCAGATGGCTGTGCATGTGCCGCTTTCCAACGAAGCGCAGATGGAAACCAAACTCCTGATGCTGTCGCCGAACAACATCTTCTCGCCGATGAACGGCAAGCCGATCGTGTCGCCGACCCAGGATATCACGCTCGGGTCCTACTATCTGACCTGCGAACCGCGCAACAAGGAAAAGGCGAAACTCTACAAAGACTACTTTGAGGTGCTGTACGCTTTCAGCAGCGGCTTCCTCAAGATCCACGATGCCGTCCGGATCCCGAATCCGGACCGCGGGCTTGATACGGTTTACGGTGACAAAGAAAGCAAGTATATCCTGACTTCGCCGGGCCGCTGCCTGTTCAACGAGATCTGGGACAAGCGGATCGGTTTCTTCAACCGGGTTGCGAAGAAGAAGGAACTCGGGGCTCTGATCAGCAGTTCCTACAAAGTGGCCGGCCATACTGCCACCGTCAAACTGCTGGACGATCTGAAGGCTCTGGGTTACAAGCACGCCACGCTGGCCGGGTTGTCGATCTCCATCGCCGACCTCCATGTGCCGGAAAAGAAAGACGAACTGATCGGTGCCGCCCGCGAAGAGATCTCCAAAGTGGTCAAGCAGTTCAACGACGGTATCATTACCGATGGCGAACGCCACAACAAGGTCGTTGACATCTGGACCCAGACGGCCAATGCGGTTTCCCAGGAGCTGATCGAACGGCTGGAAAATGAATCCCGCCGCGGCGAGATCAACCCGGTCTTTGCCATGCTCGATTCCGGTGCCCGCGGCAGTAAGGAACAGATCAAACAGTTGGCCGGTATGCGCGGTCTGATGGCGAAGCCGTCGGGCGACATCATCGAACGGCCGATCATTTCCAACTTCCGCGAAGGTCTGTCGGTGCTGGAATACTTCATCAGTACCCACGGTGCCCGCAAAGGTTTGGCGGATACCGCGCTCAAGACCGCTGACTCGGGTTACATGACCCGCCGTCTGGTCGATGTGGCGCAGGATATCATCTGCCGCGAAGAAGACTGTGGCACCCGCAACAGCATCTGGGTCAGTCCGATCATCGAAGGCGACGAAACGATCCTGCCGCTGGAACAGCGCATCATCGGCCGCTGCAGCGGCCAGGACATCCGCGACCCCGCTTTCAGCGACGGCCGTCTGATCATTGCCGCCGGTGAAGAATTCACCCCGGCGATCGCCGATACCATTGTCAAGCGCGGTATCCACAAAGTGCTGATCCGCTCGGTCCTGACCTGCAAAACGCCGCATGGCGTCTGCGTCAAGTGTTACGGCCGGAACCTGGCCAGCGACCGCATGGCGCGCGAAGGTGATGCGCTCGGTATCATTGCCGCGCAGTCCATCGGTGAACCCGGTACCCAGTTGACCATGCGTACCTTCCACATCGGCGGCACGGCCTCCAGTGCCTACAAACAGCCGGTCATCACGGCCCGTAACAAGGGCTGCTTGAAGTTCTTGAACATCCGTACGGTGAAGAACGAAAAGGGCGAGACCGTTGTGATCAACAAGAACGGCTTCGTCATCATCTATGATGCCGATGCCGCGAAGAAGGCCGAACAGGAAGCGCGGGAACGCGCCCGGGTCGAAGCCGAAATGATCGGTGCCACCTACAACAAAGACTACGATTACTTCGGCGATGCCATGCGCGAAGCCGAATTGGACCGTTACGAACTGGAAGTCGGTTCGGTGCTGGAAAAAGAAGACGGCGACATGGTCGAAGTCAACGAACAGATCGTGCATTGGGATCCGTACCATGTGCCGATCATTGTGGATCACTCCGGTGTTGTCGAACTGCGCGAACTGATCGAAGGCGTGACGCTGAACCGCACCAAGAAGCGCGGCGGCTCCGAAGAATTGACCGTTATGGAACACCGCGATGACCTGCATCCGCAGATCGTGCTTCATGCGCTCAATGCGGAACCGGGCAAGGATGACTTCCTGGCCAACTATCCGCTGCCGGCCGGTGCCTTCCTGATGACCAAGAACGGTGCCAAAGTCAAGGCCGGTATGGTCGTGGCCCGTGTGCCGCGTTCGAGCACCAAAAACAAGGACATCACCGGCGGTCTGCCGCGTATTGCCGAACTTTTTGAAGCCCGGATGCCGAAAGATACGGCCGAGATCTCCCGCATTGACGGTATCGTTGAGGTCGATCGCATCACCCGCAACCGCCGTCAGCTGGTCATCCGCGATCCGGAATCGAACCAGGTCGAGGAACACAACAACATCCCCGCCAACAAGCATCTGACGGTGGGCAAGGGCGACTTTGTCCGCAAGGGCCAGAAACTGACCGAAGGGTCGGTGGTCCCGCAGACCCTGCTCGAGGTTTGCGGTGCGTCGGAACTGCAGCGTTATCTGGTGGATGAGATCCAGTTGGTGTACCGCGCCCAGGGTGTGGAAATCAGTGACAAGCACATCGAGATCATCATCCGTCAGATGATGCAGAAAGTCCGGATCACGGACCCGGGCGACAGCGATTATCTGGCCGGTGAACAGCTTGACCGCTGCGAGTTTGAGGAACTCAATCGTGAACTCAAAGAAAACGGTGCCCGTCCGGCAACGGCGGAACCGGTGCTGATGGGTATCACCAAGGCCTCGCTGGAAACCAAGAGTTTCATTTCCGCGGCATCGTTCCAGGATACCACCCGTATTCTTACCGATGCGGCCACGCTGGGCAAGATGGACATGCTCGAAGGCTTCAAGGAAAACGTCATCACGGGTCACCTGATCCCGGCCGGTACCGGTACCGAACGGATGCAGTCGATCCGGCTGAAGATGCTCGCGCCGGAAATCGAACCGGAACTGCCGGTCGATGAGGAAATGGCCTCGGCGGATCTGCCGAAGTCGTGGGCCGAGTACGACGGCGAAAACGAACCGAGTCTGGATGATATCTTCGCAACCAACGACGAGGACAATCCCTTTGCGGATCACGAAGACGGTTACGAGGATGACTTCGGCGCGGATCAGATCTTCTCCGCCGATGACAGTGATGACTTTGACAGCGAAATATAAGGAATAAAGTTATCTCCGGCGGCGACCGCCGCCGGGGGGCCGGGAGATAAAGAAGACCCGGCCGATCAGGTGCCGCTGCTGCGGTCGCGATTCCGGTAATGCGCCGGAAGCGGGCAGGGGCACAGCCGATACGGCTTGCAGGACGGACCTCCCCGATACCGGGGAGAGACCGCCTTTTGTCGTTTTTTTGCAGTTTTTTTTGAAAAATCCTTGCAAAGAAAGCGGTTTGGCAGTATTGTAATTGAATCTTTAGAGATTTTGGAGTCTTTTCAACATATTGTCAGTAAAAAAAGAACAGGAGCAAAAGTTTCTATGCCGACAATCAATCAGCTGGTGCGTTTCGGACGCAGCACGAAAGCGAAGAAGAGCAAGTCGCGGGCTTTGAGTGCCTGCCCGCAGCGCCGCGGCGTCTGCACCCAGGTCACCACCCGTACCCCGAAAAAGCCGAACTCCGCTATGCGCAAGATCGCGCGTGTGCGCCTGACCAACGGTCAGGAAGTCACTGCCTACATCGGCGGCGAAGGCCACAATCTGCAGGAACACAGCGTGGTGCTGGTCAAGGGCGGTCGTGTCCGTGACCTCCCCGGTGTCCGTTACCACATTGTCCGCGGTGCGCTGGACAGCCTCGGCGTTGACAAGCGTCGTCAGGGGCGTTCCAAGTACGGCGCCAAGACCCCGAAGGGCGGCGACGACAAGGGCAAGAAGAAGTAAGGGTTCAACAGTAAGATAAGGAACGTCATACATGAGAAGACGCAGTGCAGTGAAGCGGGAGGTCACTCCCGATGTCAAATACAACAGCAAGCTCATCGCGCAGCTGATCAATACGATCATGACCCGCGGCAAGAAGTCCACGGCGCAGCGGATCGTTTATGGTGCGCTTGAAATCATCCAGGCGAAAAAGCCGGATATGCAGGTTATCGACGTGTTCAATCAGGCGTTGGACAATGTCAAGCCGAAGTTGGAAGTCAAGAGCCGCCGCGTTGGCGGTGCCACCTATCAGGTTCCGATCGAAGTCGATCCGGAGCGTCAGGTCGCACTTGCCATGCGTTGGATCACCACTTACTCCCGCGGCCGCAAAGGCAAATCGATGGTCGATTCTCTGGCTGGTGAATTGCTCGATGCCTTCGAAAACACCGGTTCTTCGGTGAAGAAGAAGGAAGATACGTTTAAAATGGCACAGGCGAACAAAGCTTTCGCCTTCTATCGTTGGTAATGGGGCAATATGGCCGAAGAAAAAGTATTTCATGAGTCACCGACTCGCGAGACTCCGATCCGGAATGTCCGCAATATCGGTATTATGGCTCACATTGATGCCGGGAAGACCACACTTTCCGAGCGTATTCTCTTCTACACCGGTGTGAACTACAAGATCGGCGATACCCACGAAGGTACCGCGACGATGGACTGGATGGAGCAGGAACGCGAACGCGGTATCACCATCACCAGCGCGGCTACCACCTGCTTCTGGAAGGAACACCGTATCAACATTATCGACACTCCCGGACACGTCGACTTTACGGCCGAAGTGGAGCGTTCGCTGCGCGTCCTCGACGGTGCTGTTGCGGTGTTCTGTTCGGTCGGCAAAGTGCAGCCGCAGAGCGAAACCGTCTGGCGTCAGGCGCAGAAGTATCATGTGCCGATCATTGCTCTGGTCAACAAGATGGACCGCACCGGTGCGGATTACTGGGGCGTGGTTGATGATATCAGAAAGAAACTGGGTGCCACCCCGGTTCCGATCATTCTGCCGATCGGCAAGGAAGCCGATTTCAAGGGCGTGATCGATGTGCTGGAAAACCAGGCGATCTATTTCAGCGAAGCCGACAAGGGCATCACGATGACCCGCGAGGCGGTTCCGGCTGATTTGCAGTCCCAGCGCGATGATGCGTTCAAACACATCGTTGAATGTCTGGCCGAAGTCGATGACGAGATCATGGAGATCTTCCTGGCCGACGAAATGCCGGATACGGCGCAGGTCCGTGCGGCTCTGCGCCGTGCCACGGTTGCCGCGAAACTGGTTCCGGTTGCCTGCTGTACCGCTTTCAAGAACAAGGGCGTGCAGCCGTTGCTGGATGCGGTCGTGGATTACCTGCCGTCTCCCGTGGATATCTGGGACATCAAGGGCAGCGATCCGGTGACCGGCAATGAAAAGACCCGTCATGTGGGCGACCTTCAGCCCTTTGCCGGTCTGGTCTTCAAGATCATGACCGACCCCTATGTGGGCCGTCTCTTCTATTTCCGTGTGTACAGCGGTGTGGCGACCCAGGGTATGGTCGTTTACAATCCGCGTACCGGCAAGCGCGAGCGTCTCGGCCGTCTGCTGCAGATGCACGCCAGCCAGCGTAAGGAAATTCCGGATGTGTACAGCGGTGATATCGCCGCGGCTGTCGGTCTGAAGAATGTCACCACCGGCGACACCATCTGTCTGGAAGAAGATCCGATTGTGCTTGAATCGATGTTCTTCCCGGAACCGGTCATCTCGGTGGCTGTCGAGCCGAAGACCTCCGGCGACCGCGACAAGCTTTTCAAAGGCCTGGGCGCGCTGGCGGACGAAGACCCGACTTTCCAGGTGCACAGCAACG
>JAFQLP010000071.1 GCA_017414565.1 Lentisphaeria bacterium
TACCGGTCATTTCTGTTGCCGGGTATCGACATGCTGTGCGACCGCATGGAACTTTCCACCGCCAAACAGGCCCAGAGTGCCTCCCGGCAATACGGCCGCGGCGGGGTTTTGAGCGAATTGGACGGTGTTACCGACTGGGATTTCAGTTTTATCGGCCACAAAGCCCACGGCGACTGGCAGGCCGCGCTGGGCGTGACGGTGCGGGTGCCGCATCTTTCCTGGGTCTCCATGGCCGGGGAATCCAAACGGGATTATCCGGCATCCATCAGTTACCAGTCGCCCTGGTACCGGAAATATCCGCTGCTGGCGGATCACTTTGCCCGGGTCAATACGGCTATGACCCGCGGTCAGGCGGTGGTACGGGTGGCGGTGGTGCATCCGGTGGAATCGTTCTGGCTGCTGTTCGGGCCGCAGAATCAGACCGCGGTCGCCCGGGATCAGGCCGAGGGGGATTTCCAGAATCTTTTTGAATGGCTGTTGTACGGTCTGATCGACTTCGACCTGCTGGCAGAATCTTTGCTGCCGGGACAGAATGTGCATGTCGAAGGCAAATCGCTGGTGGTCGGCGAAATGCGTTACGATGCCGTGCTGGTGCCGCCCTGTCTGACACTGCGCAGCACCACGCTGGAGATTTTGGAACAGTTCCGGTCGGCGGGCGGCGAAGTGATCTTTGCCGGTGAACCGGCGGTGCTGTGCGATGCGGAACCCTCCGGCCGGGCGGCGGAATTGGCGGCCCGGTGCCGGTGTATTGCCTACAGCCGGGCATCGCTGCTGGCGGCACTGGAGCCGCGGCGTGATGTGCGGGTGTTGGATGCTTTTTCCGGTTATCCCACCGACAAACTGTTGTATCAGCTGCGTCAGGAGGGCGATACCGGTTATCTTTTCCTGACCAGTGTGGAGCGTTACGGTTATGTTTTTGCCGCCCGGATCATGCTGCGCGGCGAATGGGATCTGGAAAATCTCGACACCGCCGACGGTTCCATTGAACCGCTGGCATCGGAAGTGGAAAACGGCTGGACGGTGTTCTGCACCGATTTTTATCCGCACGATCACCGGCTGCTGCGCCTGAAACCGCGCACCGGCAGCGTGACGGGGCGGCCCGCCACGCCGCAGGAAGTCCGCGACCGGTTCTGCGATGAAAGCGTGGAAAAACGCATCTCGCTGCGGGTCGCCGGTGCCGATGTGCCGGTGACATTGGACGAACCCAATGTGCTGCTGCTGGATATTGCCCGGTGGCGGGTCAATGAAGGTCAGTGGCAGCCGCGGACGGAGATCCTGCGGCTCAACCGGCAGGCGCGTGAAATGCTGGGGGCTCCGCCGGTCAGCGGCATCCAGCCCTGGGCCCGCGAGATCTCCGACCGGGTTTACGGCACGCTGGAAATGGCCTACACCATTGAATGCCGGACTGCGGTAAAGTCTCCGGAACTGGCTCTTGAACAGCCGGAATCCACGCGGATCTTCCTCGATGGTACGGAGATCACTTTTGCGGATCGCGGCTGGTGGACCGATGAATCGGTGCGCCGGACCGGATTGCCGGATCTTGCCGCCGGTTGTCACGAACTGATCCTCCGCCGGGAATATACCGAAAATACCGATATTGAACGGATCTATCTGCTGGGTGATTTCGGGGTGGAAGTGCGGGGCGATACCGCCTGCATCACCGAACCGGTCCGGCGGCTGCACTGGGGCGATGTCACGGTCCAGGGGCTGCCGTTCTACGGCGGCAACATCACCTATCATCTGGATATCGACGTGGCGGAAGACATTGCCGGGGCGGTCCTGCACATTCCCTCCCGGATGACCAATCCGGTGATCGGGGAACGGAATTACATGAAAGCGCGTGAGGTCGTTTTTGCCGCCTTTGCCGGTACGCTGATGGGGGTGGCGTTGGATGGCCGGGAATTGTCGCCCATCGCCTTTGCGCCTTTTGAAACCGGTCTGGGCGATCTGACCGGCGGCCTCCACCGGTTGGATCTCACGATTTACGGCAGCCGGCAGAATGCGTTTTCCGCCAATCACCTGTTGGGACGCATTCCGTGGACCGGCCCCCATGCGTGGCATACGCAGGGCAACCAGTTCTCCATGGATTACCTGCTGTCCCCGTTGGGGATACTCCGGTCGCCGCTGATTTTGCGGCAGGCGTGACCGGTCAATCCGGCAGGCGAGTGTCGCCCGCAAAACAGGGCTATTGCGACAACGGAGTAATAGCCGGGGGGGCGATCTCTATTGCATGTTTTCGGGAGAGCCTTTTGGCTCTCCCTTTTTTGTCTCGAGTTCCCGGCTGATTTTTTCCGGCAAATCCCGGATTTCCGGCCAGGCAGCGTTTTCGTAGGTCACGGGGAAGGTTTCCCGGCAGGCGCGGATGGCGGCAGATTTTTCGGCGGTCGATGCCGGTGAGTGTCGCAGGACTTCGCCGAGCCGGATAAAGGATTCTCGGAAGGTCTGTTCGCGTTGCCATTTTTGCCAGTCATAACTGGTTCCGGCCGCCACCGGAAATGCCAGGATCGGAAGCGCGATATAAAAAATGAAATGCCAGCCGGCAAAAGGCCGCAGGGCGATGGCGGTACCGGCGGTCAGACAGACGGTCCAGAGCAGCAGAAATCCACCGGTGATGAGCAGGGATTCCGGTCCGGCAGACGGCAGTTCCGGGCGGGTGGCAGGATCATTCGCCAATTGTTCCAGTATTTTTGCGGCACTGCCACTGGCTTGCATGGTGTAATCCAAATGGAGCAAGGCTCCTGTTATAAACCCGAGAAAACCGTGCCAGAGCGATACCAGAACCAGAAAAAACGCCCGCAATATCCGCCGACTCGGCGAATTCAGTGCGGCGGCGGAAACCCAGAACAGGATCACCGGGCCGGTGAGCAGAAAAAGAATAAATGGTAGCATTGATTTCGATCTCCCTGCCGATAATATCTCATATTTTCCGGCAAAAGCAAGTTTTTTGCCGCGGCAGGCGTTTGACAGACGGATCTGCGGGTGCTACGGTAAGTGCCGGAGTGCACATCTTTTATGGCTGTAATGGCCGGAAAGGAAATGGGGCCGGCTATGGCAGGAAAAAAACAGGAAATGCTCTGGATCATTTCGGAGTTGCCGCAGTTGCAGGAGCAGGGAGTGATTTCGCCCGAAGCCGGAGCGCGGCTGCAGGAGCATTATCAGAAAAAACTAGATGCGCTGGCGGAACCGCAGAAGATCTTTCCCCTGATCTTGGGGCTGATCGGCGTGCTGATGGTGGCGGCCGGGATCGTGCTGTTTGTCAACCACAACTGGGATATGCTCGACAAACCGTGGCGGATCGCCGTGGCGGCATTGCCGCTGGTGATCGGGGCGGGGATTTCGTATTTTACCATCGGCTGGAACCGGGGACAGTTGTGGCGCGAAGCTTCGGCGGTTTTGACGGCGACTGGAGCGGCAACGCTGATCGCCCTGCTTTCCCAGATCTATCAGCAGAATGGAGCGTTTCAGGATTACATGTTTCTGGTGCTGCTGCTGTCACTGCCGCTGATCTACTGCTTCAACAGCATTGCGCTGGCATTTCTGTATGCGGGATTTCTGTTTGCCCTGGAGGAGAGCGGGGAGATCCGGCCGCTCCTGCTGGTGGCCGGGCTCCTGCCGTATCTTCTGTATCATCTGATCAAACGGACGCCGTGGCTGGTGCCGTGCCGGTATCTGGCATTGCCGGTGATCATTTTTACCGGGGCCGTCTGGGGGGGCAGTGAAGGCATCAGATACTTGTACGCCTTTGTGCTGTGCAGTCTGCTGATAGCCGCCGGGCTGACGGTGGCGGAAAATCAGGAAGGCCGGTGGCGGAATCCCTGGCTGATACCGGCTTTTCTGGTGCTGATCGTGCTGTCGGCCGTCAACAGTTTTTTCTGGTCATCGCAGGTCTGGATCTGGATCGGTAGCAGCGGGATCATTTACTGGGTCGTGCTGGCGGGGTGCCTGATCGGCAATCTGGTGCTGGTGGCCCGCTGCCGTCAGGAAAGGCTGCTTCGGCTCCTGCCGCTGATCCCGGTGGTGATCATGCTGGCAGGTGCGGGATTGTGGTTGATGAACAGGGATCGCTGCACGGACGGATTCGATATTTTCTGGTCGTTGTATATGGTCGTGGCGGGCGTGATCTGTCTGTGGCGCGGCTGGGAAACCCGGCGTATGCTGATTTTCAACGGCGGTTCCGGTATGCTGCTGGTATGTGGGGTATGCCGCTTTTTTGATGCCGAGATGCCGATCCTGTTCCGGTCCGCCGGGTTTATTCTGCTGGGGCTGGGGGTTGTCCTGGCCAATATTTTCTTTATCCGGAAAAACACGCGTGGAGGCAGAGCATGAAACAGAAAAAAAGACTTCTGCTGTTGATGTACACCCTCTGTCTGGGGGCCATTCTGTATTACCCGGCTGATGTTATCTGCTCGATCGAATTTCCCGCTGAACCGCCGGTGGAGTTCCGCTTCAAAGTGACAGTGTACGATCCCTACGATCCCTTCCGGGGGCGGTATGTGCAGCTGGCGGTAAAAGAGGATTCCGTGATGATGCCGGATCTGCCGCAATCGCACTATTTTACGGACCGGACGGCCTGGGCCGTGCTGGGAAAAGATGCGGAGGGGTTTGCCTGTATCACCCGCTTTGAATTCGACCGGAAGAAACTGGGTGACGATGAGTGCGCCATCCGGGTGAAATGGCCCGGGGGGGCGCAGAACAAAAATGCCGTGGAATATCCTTTTTCCCGGTATTATGTCAACGAACAGAAAGCCCCGGAACTGGAAAATGAGTTGCGGGATGGTTCGTACATGGTGTTGACGGTGCAGGTTTTTGCCAAAACGCGCCGTTATGCGGTCAAAAGCCTCGATCCGGTCAAATGAAATCCGCCGGGCCATCTCTTCTGGCGGATGACCCGGCGGTGGAACGGGATTTCCCGGGTGGGTGTTTTACAGGGCCCGGCCTTCCCAATCCGGATCGGCCGCCAGCCCCAGCAGACTGGTGATGGTCGGCGCGATATCGGTAATACAGGTATTGCCAGTCATTTCCCCCGGCGTGAGAGAGGCGTGACGCATGAAAAACGGGATCGTCATGTCTTCCGGCAGTTCGGTCCCGTGGGTCCGGTCATGGCCGCCATGATCGGCGGTGAGAATGACATGGTATTCCGGCGGGAGCTGGGCAGCGATCCGCTGTACATTGTCGAGCGATTCGCTGATTGCCTGCATGTATTCATCGGTCATCCAGCCGTATTTGTGACCGGCTTCGTCCGGCTGCCCCTGATAGAAGAAAATGAAATCCGGCAGATTGCCGGAAGCGAGCATTTTTTCGGCATCTTCGGTGATCAGCCGGTCGGCGACAGCAAAGGTCTGTTGCGGGCCGCTGACGAAACTGCCCCGGGTGATGGAGTGGGGCAGAGCCAGATCACGCAGGGCTTCCCACGTATAGAAAAGCGCGCTGGTTTTGCCGGCGGCGGCGAGGACTTCGCAAATCCCTCTTACCGGACGGACCTGCGGTACATAGGTATTGGTGAGGATGCCGTGGCGTCCGGCCGTCACCCCGTGAAAGAGCGACATGTGGCAGGGCAGGGTGACTGACGGCACGACCGCTTGCATATTCATGGAATAGCGGCCGGTCTTCAGCAGTTCCTGATAAAAGGGATGATTCCCGGCGGTGAGGCTGTCCGGGCGCATCCCGTCCAGCAGGGCAAGAAAAACTTTTGACATGGCAGATCCTTTCAAATAAAATGGTGTCAAAGCCCGACAAAACTTACTATACCGCCCCCGGAATTCTTTTCAAACAGAAAATCCGCCGTATCGTTCCGGTTGGGGCCGGGCGGCCGGGTGCGGCGCAGGAAAATCCGGCGGTTTAAAAAATCCCCGGCTTGTTTTTTCAAACGGATATGCTCTATTATTCCCCGGATATCAAAAATAAGACTGGACTCGGAGGAGGCCTTTTATGGTCGATTATACCGATACCGCCCGGGATTGGGCTCTTTCCCGCAGTGATCTGATTTTTCTGCCGGTCGGTTCCCTGGAACAGCACGGGGATCATCTGCCCATCAATTCCGATTGCCGGATCGCGGAATATTTTTCCCGCAAA
>JAFQLP010000072.1 GCA_017414565.1 Lentisphaeria bacterium
CACCGATTCCAGACGCACGCCGCGGGGCAGCTGCATAACCAGTTTCTGCCGTTTGCCGGTGAGCCGGATGATCCCCAGCGAATTGGTATTTTTGCCTTCGTTCCGCCACGGCGAAAAAATCGTCAGAAGCTGCGGCGGCTCATCATCCAGCAGGATCTTGGCGGAAAATTCGGTCCCGAGCCGGGTCCATTTGGGCATCAGTGTTTTGCCGTATTCATCAACGGCCGTCACGCAACTCCAGGAATAATAACCGGCGGCGGGGGCGTGGACCCAAAATGTCAATTCCGGGTCCCGGCTGTCGGGATCGGTCGCCAGCGAAGCCACACCGTCTTTCAGTGTCACCCCCTGATACCCCGAAAAAGTCTCCTGCTCCACCACCTCCACCCGGTCGGTATTCAGGATCGCCTCGGCGGCAAAAAAACGGGTTTCACCGGTCGCCGCAAGATTGGCCCCGGCGGCCGTCAGTGCCGACAGCAGGGCCATTGTCCATACCGCAATCGCTTTCATGTGTCACCCCGCCGGGATCAGGCCAACATACCGATGGCGACGGAACGATCTTCATCCACGCCCGTCAACAGCGCAGCGGCGGTATCGGCGATCCAGAGATCGGCCAATGTGTCAACACCGGCGGCGACAGGTTCTTTGGAGGTGAAATCGCGGCTCTTGGCGACCATGTTGCCGGCTTCGTCAAAAACCTGCAGTTCCAGCGAATGCCGTCCCACCGACAAATCCTCCAACAGCCAGCAATCTTCGACGGTCCCGGCCACCTGAACGCCATCCAGCCACAATTCCGCGCGGAGGACACTGCTGGTTTCATCGGTCGCGGTCCACGCTACGGCGGCCGTGTTGCCGGAGACTTTGACACTCCAGTTTTTGATTACCGGATCGATGACATCCGCCACGGTGAATTTGATTTTTTCGCTGACCTGCGAAGCATTGTCGTCTTTGTCGGTTGCGATAACGGTAAAGTAATGCTCCCCGGCGGACATGGCTTTGAGTTTCAGTTCATTGGTGGAAACGCGGTAGATTTTGCCGTCGTCCACCTGCACGGTATATTTGCCCAGTTTGCCGGAATTGTCGAACGGGACTTCCCACATCAGAACACCGCCGGATTTATTGTCAAAAAGCTTGCTGCCGCCGCCGGTGACTTTTTCCGGAGCAGTGGTATCGGCAATGGTCACGGTCAGCGTTTTTTTGCTGCTGACATTACCGGCGGCATCCATCGCGGCAATGGTGATCTTCTGTTTGCCGATATCCGTTTCGCTGAAGGTGATCGCGGTTTCACCGGTTTCGGAGGTAACGAGCCCGGAAGCCCAGGAAATAACATACCCGGCGATCCCGGTTTCATCCGTACCGGTGCAGGAAAGCCGCACTTCGTAACCGTTGACTGCGGCGTAACATTTGCCGATCTTCGGCGCGATCACATCCAGCACGGTAAAAGTACCCGGTTCACTGACCGGACTCCACCAGCCGTTGGCATCGCGGGCGACCACGGTGTAGGTGTGTTCCCCCGCAGACAATTTGGAGATCCGGCATTTGTTGGTGGAAACATTGTACACTTTGCCATCCAGAGCCACCCGGTATCTGGTGATTTTGCCGGAGTTGTCGTAGGGGATATCCCAAACCAGTTCCCCGCCGGATTTGTTGGTGACGATACCGGCCTGCAGTCCGGTAACGGCATCCGGCGGTGTCACATCGGCGATCTTGACGGTGCAACTTTTGGCACTGCTGGCATTGCCGGCGGCATCAAATGCGACCACCGTGATCTTCTGCGTTCCCACATGCTCCGGCGCGAATGTCAACGCGATTTTTCCCGCCTGCACAACGGCTTCGCCCAGCACACTGGAAACCACATAATGATCGATCCCGGTTTCATCGGAACCGCTCCAGTTGAGTTCCACATTCACCCCGTTCACGACCTTGTTCAACGAACCGAGTTTCGGTTTGATGACGTCGGTCACCCAGAACGATCCGGCCTCGCTGACCACGCTGGTGAATCCGGCGGCATCTCTGGCGGTCACGGTAAAATGGTGTTCGCCGGCAGACAATCCTTTGATTTTCAAAGAATTCCGGCTTGTTGTATATTCTTTGCCGTCCACCGTTACGGTGTAACGGGAGATCTTGCCGGAGTCATCATAGGGGATGCCCCAGGTAAGATAGCCGCCGGACTTGTTGGTGATCACGCCTTCCGACCCCAGTTGCGTGACCTGTTCCGGCGGACGGTAATCGGCAACGGGGAATTTTTTGGTTGCCACTTTGCTGATGTTCCCGGCAGCATCGTAGGCAACCACCGTAAGACTGTGCCGCCCGACCAGCAGATCCGAAAAAACCACCTGATTGTCGGTGCTCGTCACCCGGATCGCATCGCACTCCACCAGATAATGATCGATCCCCACATTGTCTTTGGCACTGAAATACACCGTGGCCGTGCCGCCGGATACGCTGACCGAGATACTGCCCATCACCGGGTCGGTCACATCCCGCATATTCACCGGACAGGCACTGCTCCACACATCGGGTACCGAATCCGCCAGGATCGCCCGTACCTGATAGGAGTGTTCGCCCGGCGTGACTCCGGTAAAAGTCATTTTGGTCGAAGATGTCACATAGAGTTTGCCGTCGTACAGCACCTCGTAACTTTTGGCATCGCCGAAATAACTCCAATCAAGAACCAGTTTGTATTTGCTGTCGGGAATGGCGGAAAGCACATAACGCTCTTCAGACATGGGGCATCCTCCGGGGTTGTCAGGTTATTTGTATCACATCGTTTACGCTAAAGCGTAAAATAGCACTTCCGGCGGCCGCTGTCAACCCCGTCGCGGCAAAAACCGCGCATCCCCGGCCGGAGAACCGGCGATCCTGCGGGACATTCCCGTGCCTCCGGCATCAACGCCCCGGTTCCCGGCGTTTCACGGTGCGGCTCGTCGCCGTCTGTCCGGCCGGATCATCCGGCCAGAAATGCTTCGGGTAACGCGCTTTCATCTCCTTTTGCACCAGCCGGTAATTTTCCTGCCAGAACCGCGGCAGATCGGAGGTGATCTGGACCGTCCGCAGGGCCGGTGACAGCAATTCGATCCGCAACGGCCGCCGCGACCGCCCGAACACCGGATGCACCTTCACCCCGAACATTTCCTGCACCTTTACCGGCAGTACCGGCACATCGCCCCGGTAATCGATCCGCAAATGGGTCCCGGCCGGGGTCGTAAACCGTTCCGGATAATCCCGGTCGAGCCGCGCCAGCATCGTTCCGCCCAGTGCCGCCGACAACACCCGGACCCAGTCGGCCCGCCGGAGATCCGCCAGAGAACGCGCCTCCGGCAGAAACATCAGAAGATCCGGCAATGCCGCCGCCATGCCTTCTTCGCTCCAATCCGGCCATTCCCCCGGTTCTTCACGGGCCGCGAATCGCACCCGTGTCAGCAGATTTCCGGCCGCCGGTGACAGCCCGGGCAATGCGCCGCCGTGATCCCGGATCGCCCCGGCCAGCAATGCCGCGGCCGCCGCCGGGTCCGGAACCGCCAGCGGGGTACTCCGCCACACCAGCGCACCCAACCGGCGTTCCCTCCGGGCAACCACCCGATCGTTTTCCCAGATCACCGTATCGGCTTCGGTAAACGCCCCGGCGAACATCTCCTCCAGGTCTTCACGGGCGACCGGTGCCGCCAACCGGATACGGCCGCCCTCCCACTCCGCCACCGCCAGATACGGGGCTTTGCCGAGCGGATCACCTGCCGCCAGCGAAGCCCCCGCGCCGCCGGTCATCAAATAATCATTGCCGCCAGCACGCCGGGCCTGTCCGATCCGGTCGGGGAATGCCGCCGCCAGCAGCCGCCCGGCCGCCGCGTCGGATTGTTCCCGGTAACGGGTCTTCATCAGCCGCAACAGTTGATCGCGTACCACCACGGCGTGATGGAACCGGTGCGGCTCCCGCCGCCACGCCGTCAGCCGGTCGCGGATATCAGCAGAGTCCTGCGATCCGCCGCGTTCCTCCAGCAATGCCGCCAATTCCGCTGCCAGCGGTACCAGATCGAGTTTTGCCGCCAACAGCATCATGGCTCCCAAACGCGGGTGGATACCCAGCCGGGCCGCCTCTCTGCCGGCCGCGGTCGGTCTTCCGCCGGTGTCAAACAACCGCAAATCCGTCAACAGCCGCCGCCCGGCCTGCAATGCCGCCGGTGCGGGCGGGTCCAGCCAGCGCAACGACTCCGCTTCTGCACCCCATTGGGCCAGTTCCTGCGCCAGCGGGGCCAAATCCGCCGTCCGGATCTCCGGCGGCGCAAAATCCATCATGGCCCGGAACACGGCTTCATCGTACAGCCGGTAAACGGCTCCGGGACCGGTCCGCCCGGCCCGTCCGGCGCGCTGTTCCGCCGAGGCTTTGGAAATCCGCCGGGCCGCCAAGGTCGGCAGGGAACGCCCCGGATCAAAGCGGATCGCCCGTTCAAAACCGCTGTCCACCACGATCCGCACACCCTCAATGGTAATGCTGGACTCTGCCACATTGGTCGCCAGTACGACCTTACGCACTCCGTCCGGAGCCGGTTCGATGGCCGCATCCTGGGCGCGTTTATCGAGTTGCCCGTAAAGCGGCATGATCTGCACGGCCGGTGATGCCAGATCGGCCAACGCCGCGGCCGCCTGTTCAATTTCCCGGACACCGGGCAGAAAAACCAGGATCGAACCGGTTTCCCGCGCCAGCAGTCCCCGCACCACCCGGGCGGCCCGCGGGCCCACCTCCCGGCAATCGGGCGATGTTTCCAGATGATGCCGCTCCACCGGCCACACCCGGCCCGCCGCCGTCACCACCGGAGCATCGTCCAGCAGACGGCTCAAACGGTCGCCGTCCAACGTGGCAGACATAATCATCACCCGCAGATCCGGACGCAGCGACTCCCGGAGATCCAGCAGCAGAGCCAGCCCCAGATCGCTTTCCAGATGGCGTTCATGGAATTCGTCAAAGATCACGCCGGAAACGCCCGGCAATTCCGGGTCCTGCTGCAGCATCCGGGTCAGGATGCCGTCGGTGATGATTTCGATGCGGGTTTTGGCCGAAACGGCACTTTCACCTCTCACGCGATAGCCGGCCAGACCGCCAACGGTGTCCTGCAGAAGCGTGGCGATCCGTGATGCGGCCGCCCGGGCTGCCACCCGCCGGGGTTCCAGCACCAATATCCGGCCCGGCTCATCCCGGTGCAACAGAAATGGCGGAACCAATGTGGTTTTGCCGGAACCGGGCGGCGAAACCAGCACCACCCGCCCCTGCTGCCGCCAGGCGGTCAGCAGTTCCGGAAAAACAGTACATACCGGATAACGATCCGGATCGAAAATTTGCGGTGTATCATTCATCCAGTTACCATATCCCGATTCAGCATTTTTACAATCCAAAACAGAAAAAAATACTTGCCTGCACCCGTCTTTGATGCTATATTATCAGGCAGATAGCAACAATCAACCACCCGACCGGCTCACCCCCTTCAACGGTCCGGCCGGGGCCACTGAAACAAGGAGTCTCGTATCATGTCGCTTTGGGAACAGCTCTGCACCCCCACATTCCAAACCATGAGCATCTGGGAAATCATCATGCTCGTCTGCTTTGCCGCCAGCTGGCCGGCCGCCATCATCAAGACCTGGCGCGCCAAAAATCCGGCCGGCAAAAGCATCCTTTTTGCGGTACTGATCATCATCGGTTACATCGCCGGAGCCCTGCAGAAGGTCCTCAACAAACCGGATGCCGTTTTCTGGCTCTATGTATTCAACGGCCTGCTGGTCTCCACCGATCTGGTACTGGTTCTCTGGTACCGGTTCCGGAACCGGATGGCGGAAAAAAAGCAGAAAGCTGACGCCTGATCCGGCCGCCGCATCCCGCAGTCCCATTGATAAATACCAAAACCAGATCGAAAGGGTAATTATGAATCTCCGCGCCATTTTCTCCCTGTCTGACCGGAAACAGAAATGCACCGCCGCGCCCGGCTGCCGGCAGCCCCGCACCACCGGGGATCTGAACGGCAATGGCCGCAGTGATATGGTGCTGCTGAACAGCAAAGGACTTTGCGGCGCATGGCTGGTCCAGCCGGATCAGACGGTCAAATGGACCGATCTTGCCGACCTGAAAGCAGGCCACAAATGGACCTTTGCCGGTTATGCCCGTTTCAGCGGCAGTGCCCGCAATAATATCGTCCTGTACAGCAAGAGCAAAAACGCCATCGGGTTCTGGACCATGCAAAATGGCGGCATCACCGGCTGGCAGGATCTGACTGCGCTCGCCAAAGATGTGACTCTGATCGGTATCGGCGACTTCAACGGCGATGGTGTCGATGATCTTCTGCTCCGCAACCGGAACGGGGTCGTGTGCGCCTATCTCACCACCACCAGAGTTTTCATCCATCTGGGTGAACTTGCCGATGACCAGATCATTGAGGGCATCGGCGACTTCAACGGCGATGGTGTCGATGATATCCTGATCCGCGGCAACGGCTGTGCCGGTCTCTGGCTGCTCGACCGTTCCGGTCAGCTCAACTGGAGCGGTCTCGACGCCCTGCCCGCGGCGTTCACCATCCTCGGTGTCGGCGATTTCAATGGTGACGGCACTGACGATATCCTGCTCGGCAACGACGGCAATATCGGCGTGTGGACCATTGCCAACGGTGCCATCACCGGCTGGATGGGTCTGGGCGAACTCCCGGCGCACTGCATGGTGGAAGCCATCAGCGATTTCAACGGCGACGGCACCGATGATATCCTGCTGCGTGCCGCCGACGGTATGACCGGGGCCCTGCTGGTCAAAGGTCCGGAACAGACGGAATGGGTGGAATACGGTTGCCTCGGCACGGAGTGGACCATCCGTCCGGCCGCGCTCTGATCCGCGTATCTGGCACAAAAAAGAAGCTGTTGCCAAATGGCTTTGCGGGGATGCCACCTTTCTTGAAAAAAGGCTATCTTCCCCGCGCCCCATCTTCCCCAAACTTTCAGCGGCATTGCTTTTACCGGTGACGATAAACGCAATGCCGACTTTTTTATAAAATCTCAAATCTTATAACTTATCATACCCCAATATTCAGCTCAAACAATAGAAAAAGACGGTTGCTGACCTTTTTTTGAGGTTTGGCAACAGCCTCTTTTTATTTTCTGTCCGGTATCAGATTCAATCCGCCATCCGGACCATCCCGTTGTCAAGGCCCAGCAGCCGGGTATAAACCTCGGCCACCCGGGCGTAAGAGGCGCGAGCCAGCATGGGCGATGTTTCACTCTGGATCACCCGGAGACGCGGGGCCCGTTTCAGCATCGGCACGATCCGTTCCCACGCCGCATTGCCGCTGCCCGGCAGCAGATGCCGATCGCGTTGGCCGTCGTTGTCGTGCAAATGGGTGCTGACAAGATAGGGCAGCAGCGTTTCCAATGTCTTGTCGCTCCACGGCACATTGGCTTTGCCGCCCCATGCCGCAGAAGCATCGCTTTCTTCGTGCAGCACGCCATGTTCCATCAGGTTGGCGTGACCGGCATCAAAACAGGCTCCGACATACGGAGAATTGAGCTGCTGAACGATTTTCACCACATCACCCGCAAGACAGCCGGGGAACCAGATATTCTCCACGGCAATAATGATACCGCAACGCTCCGCCACCGGCAGCAGTTCATGCAATGTTTCACAGGCATTGACGACGAGTTGTTCCTTGGTCAAATACCCGTATTCCGGCCGGATATGACCGATATGGAAGGTGATCGTTTCCACCCCGAACAAAGCGGCGATCTCAATGGCCAGCCGGGTCCGCGCCAGCATTTCGTTTCTGCCGTCGCCGTCCACGCCGAGATCTTCCCGCGGCCCGAAAGGCGCGTGTGCATCGACAAACTTCACCCCGGCAACCGCAGCATCTTTGCGGAATTGTTCCGCCATCTCGTAATTCCCCATGACCGCCCGGATGATTTCGGTCGTCAAAACGACATGAGGCAACCCGTTTGCCGCACAAACACTCCAGAAATGCTGCCGGACAGGTGCCTGACACCACATCATTTCTTCATCACAATACACGGTAAAAGGAACTTCTCTCATGATCCCACCCCTTTGTATGCCACACCGCCGGATCACCGGACGGCAGATTTTTCCAAAAAAAAACTCCCGCAACCAGTATGCGGGAGTTCTTCGTCAAACCGTACCGTAACTCTTATTTGTCACGGAAGTAGTAGTAACGATAGGCATTGGCACCCTGGGTTTCACTACGC
>JAFQLP010000073.1 GCA_017414565.1 Lentisphaeria bacterium
ATTTCGATCTTGGTACCGAATTCCTGACAGCCGACCGGCCGGATCGACACATTGACGTCGCAGCGCATCTGGCCTTTTTCCATGTCGCATTCGCTGATGCCGCCGTACTGCATGATCTCTTTCAGGCCGGTCAGGTAGGCGTACGCTTCGTCGGGGGTCCGCATATCCGGTTCACTGACGGTTTCCATCAGCGGCACCCCGGCGCGGTTGAAGTCGATCCCGGAATGACCGGCGCAGTGGTTCAGTTTGGCCACGTCTTCTTCCAGATGGATGCGGGTGATGCCGATGTATTTTTCCGGCAGCGGCGCGCCGGAGAACCCGGTCCCGCCGATTTTGAGTCGCCCATGTTCGCAAAACGGCAGATCGTACTGGGAGATCTGGTAATTTTTGGGCATATCCGGGTAAAAATAACTCTTGCGGTCAAATTTACTGATCTCGGCAATGCGGCATTCGGTCAGCAGACCGGCCCGGATCGTTTTCAAAATCGCTTCGTGATTCGGCACCGGCAGGACCCCCGGATACCCCATGCAGACCGGACAAACCAACGTATTCGGTTCAGCACCGAAACGGTTGGCACAGGAACAGAACATTTTGCTTTCGGTCCGCACCTGCACATGGACCTCCAGCCCGATTACCGCTTCGTATTGCATCATGCCTCTCTTCCGTCAACAGACAAATTCTGAACGATTAAAATACAAACACACCTTACAGGGCTTTAATGTATATCCGCGCGCGTTTTTTTCCAGTTTTTCCGCCGCTTTTTCATTTTTTTGTCATATAAAATGGCAACCACCGGCAAAACCGGGTATAGTAACAGGGTGAAAGGAGTTGACAATCATGAGCAAAATCGTTGTTTCCGCCGGGCCGACCCGCGAATCGCTGGATGACATCCGTTTCCTCAGCAACCGCTCCAGCGGCAAAATGGGATACGCGCTGGCGGCCGCCGCCCGGGCGGCAGGTTTTGATACGGTACTGGTGTCCGGTCCGACCGCCCTGACCCCGCCGGACGGCGTGCGGACCATCCAGGTGGAATCGGCAGCCGAAATGGCGGAGGCTGTCAAACGGGAGGCCGCCGATGCCGATGCCGTCATCATGGCGGCGGCCGTTGCCGATTACCGCCCCGCCGAAGTCTTTGACGGCAAAATGAAAAAACAACCGGGCGACCTGGTATTGCGTCTGGAACGGACCGAAGATATCCTGCTCTCCCTCGGCCGGGTCAAACGCTCCGGTCAACGGCTGATCGGCTTTGCCGCCGAAGCAGATTCGCTGGAGCATTACGCGCTGGACAAATTGCAGCGCAAAAATCTGGACTGGATCGCCGCCAACCGGATCGGCCACGGCGAACAGGGGTTCGGAGCCGACCGGAATGCCGTGATCCTGTTCAGCAGTACCGGCAAACGCATTCCGGTACCGCTCGCCGGCAAAGCCGAGATCGCCCGCCGGATCATCGAGATCTGTTTGCTCGACCGTCCGTGACCCGGGCTCATTCTTTCCGGCCCGGCAACAGCAGGAAACCGCCGGCCAGTGCCGTGAACGGAGCCACCAGAACCAGCCCGAAACTGCCGATGATGGTCTTGACCGTTTCGCTGGCCACATAGTGATTGTTGATGAAATCGGTCAGCGGCACCCCCTGCGCCATAAAAGCCATCATCAGCGTCAGATAGCCGCCGGTATATGCCAGCAGCAATGTGGTGGACATGGTACCGACCACGCTCCGCCCGATCCGCAGACCGGAACGGGTCAATTCCTGCCGCGACACCCCGGGGTTGTGCTGGACCACCTCCTGCATCCCGGCCGCGACATCCATCCCCAGATCCATCACCGCCCCGGAAGCCGCCAGGATCACGCCGCCGACAAAAAGCCGCGGCAATTCCAGTGTCCCGTATCCGGAAAAAAGCAACGCCTGGGCATACGGCATACAACCGCCGTTGATGCGGAACAATGCGGCAAAACCATCCGCCATCCACGCACTGCACAGCACCCCGAGCATGGCTCCGGCAAATGCCGTCACCCCTTTGCGGTTGAATCCGGCCGCCAGAAACACCACCACCGCGGTCAGCAGGCAGACGGCCGCCACCGAGATCCAGACCGGGTCCCCGCCTTTCAAACAGAGCGGGACCACCAGTTTCCAGATCACCATACAGCAGAACCCAAACGAAAGCAACGCCTTGAAACCGGTCATGCCGCCGAAGATCACCAGCAACAGCCCGAACAGCGCAAACAGCATCCAAGTATAGTGCAGCCGGTAATAATCCTGGGCATTGAGAACCGTTGTTGCCGGGTCCGCCTGATGCAGTACCGCCACCAGCACTTCGTCGCCGGGTTCAAAAAGTTTATCCAGTTCCCGGTCGGCCCGGAGCTGGTTGACGGCCCGGAATTCCATCCCTTTGCGGGAGCCGGAAAGCAGCCGCACCGTCAGCATTTGCGAACCGGTGGTCAATGTCCCGAAAGGGGTCAGATCCCGGTTGTCAACGGTCAGCACCACCGCCCGTTCCTTGGTCCCCGGCTCGGGGTCGGCGGCAAAGTCAAACCGGACCGCCGAAAGCCCCAGCAATGCCAGAACGGAGACCAGAACGGTCAGCAGATCGCTCCGGGAAATGCGGCACAACGGGAACCGCACCCTACCGCACCATCTGCTTCAATTTTTTGGCGATATCGGTATTGTCGATCATACCGGAGAACGCTTCCGCCTGCACCCCGTCGGCCGTGGTGTTCACCGGCAGAGCCGTGTGATCCCCGGAGGCCCAGCCCAGACCGGCTTTGCTGTTCATCACCTGCATCACCGCGGAAGCGAAGGGATTGCCGCGCATCCGGGTCTTCTTTTCGGCGGCTTCTTTGAGGGCGGCCACGTGCTTGTCGAACGCCGCCTGCAATTTTTCCTTTTCCCCTTTGGTCAACAGCATCGGATCGTCTTTGCCGGCGGTGAACTTCAGCCCGAAATTCTCCGTGACCAGCGGTTGGATATCCTCAAAAGAAGCCTGCGGTTTGGTTTTGAAAAATTCCGTGACCTTTCGCGCAAAGATCACCGACGAACAACGCTGTTCTTTCAGCAAATCGATCTTGGACTGATACCCGGAATTGGCAAAACCCAGGGTCAGACCGCCGGTTTCATGGTCCCCGGTGACAACGATCAGGGTTTCTTCCGGATGCTTGTCGGCAAATGCTTTGGCCACCTTGACCGCATCATCGAATGCGGCCACTTCGCCGAGCATGGTACCGGCATCGTTGGCGTGACCGCACCAGTCGATCATGCCGCCCTCGACCATCATAAAGAAGCCTTTGGGATTGTCCAGCAGTTCGATCCCCTTGGCAACGAATTCCGCCAGCGACGGGACTTCGCACTTGAGATTGTCGATCACATAGGGCAGGGCCATGTCGCCGCCGATGCTCGCCAGCACTTTGCCTTCGCCGGGAGCCAGCGCATCAAAAGCGGCACGCCCGCCCGAAGAGATCTCGATCACATGGTAGCCGCCCTGCGCCGCCAGATCGTAAATATCGCCCCGGAAAGCCTCATTGCCGGTGTCGTTGTGCTTGGAAATGCCGCCGCCGGCAAAATAATCGAATTCCGAAGCGACCAGATCCAGGCCGATTTCGTAATACTGGCCGCGGTTCTGGCGGTGGCCGTAGAACGATGCCGGGGTGGCATGGTTCAGCGTGACCGAACTGACGATACCGACTTTGCGGCCGTTCTGCTTGGCATGGGTCGCCACCGAAAACAGATCTTTGTCACCGGCCGTATTCATACCGATGCGGCCGTTCTTGGTTTTTTCGCCGCAGGCAATGGCCGTACCGGAGGCGGCGGAGTCGGTGATGAATGCGCTGGCGGAACTGGTCGTGGTAATGGCCGCATACGGCATCCGGTTGATGTAAGCCGGTTCGCCATGGGTGATTTTACGGTAATTGTCGATCAGCATCCGCTGCGGGATGGACATGCCGTCGCCGATGAACAGAAAAACATATTTCACCGGCTTCAATTCGGCCGCGGACATAACAACAGCCATCAACAGCAATGCTGTCAACATCAAAATCTTACGCATTTTTTACCTCCTGTTTCAACTGCAATGGTATTTTGGTATTTTCAGTATTTTCATATTGCCATCGTCCGGTGCCGCCATACACGGCAAACCCCGGTTCGGGTGAGAATATACCACGGTGAAACGGAAAAAACAAGCGGAAATGATTTCCTCCGCCCCTGAATTCAATGAAAAACCGTTGGAAATATCATCAAAAAGGTGGTATAGTATTAAGGTTGGAAATCTTTCATCTAATTTTGGGAGGACTGCAGTGAAATATACTGTCTTGGTTTTCGTCAAGCAAGTGCCGGATACACAAAATATCACCGGCGATGCCATGACCCCGGAAGGGACCGTCAACCGTTCGGCCCTGCCCGCCATCTTCAACCCGGAGGACCTGAACGCGCTGGAAGCGGCTCTGCTGCTCAAGGACCGGAACCCGGAAGTCCGGGTCGTGGTCGCCACCATGGGCCCGCCCGCCGCCGCCGAAGTGCTGCGCGCCTCGCTGTGCCGCGGTGCCGATGAAGCGATCCTGCTCACCGACCGCGCGTTTGCCGGTGCCGACACCCTCGCAACCAGTTATGCCTTGAGCTGCTGCGCGCGGAAAATCGGCCGGGTCGATCTGATCCTCTGCGGCCGTCAGGCCATCGACGGCGACACCGCCCAGGTCGGCCCCCAGATCGCCGAAAAACTGGCCATTCCGCAACTTTGTTATGTGGAAGAGATCCGCGAATTCGGCAACGGCAAAGTGACCGTCCGCCGCGCGATCGAAGGCGGTTACGAAGTGCTGGAATCCCCGACCCCGGCTCTGCTGACCGTGGTCGATGCCAATGATCCGCGTCCGATGGGCGCACTCCGGATCATGAAGTACAAGCGGGCCAAGACCCCCTCCGAAGTCCGCCGCAACGCCGGTGACGATGCGGAAAACCGGATCGCCGCGCTGCGCGATGCCGGTCTGCTGATCCAGGAATGGAGTGCCGCCGACAGCGGTGCCGATCCCTCCCGCATCGGCCTGGCCGGTTCCCCGACCAAAGTCAAACAGGTCTCCAGCGTGGTACTGACCGCCGGAGAATCCAAATCGGTCGAACCCACGCCTGCCGGGATCGCCGAACTGATGCACGAATTGATCAGCGATCATACTTTAGGGTGAGAAATATGACACAAAATACCATCGGCAACGTCTGGGTTTTCATTGAACAGGAAGGCGGCAAGATCGCCGGCGTCAGCCTGGAACTGCTCTCCCGCGCCCGCGAACTGGCGGACACGCTGGGCGTCAAAGTGGAAGCCCTGCTTCTCGGCAACAATATCGAAAATCTGGTCCCGGAACTGTGGAGTTACGGCTGCGACAATGTCTTCCTGGCCGAAGATGCCCGTCTGGAACCGTTCACCGTGCTGCCCTACGCCAAGGTCATCATGGATCTGATCCTGGAGCATCGCCCGAACATCCTGATGTTCGGTGCCACCATGAAGGGCCGGGAACTGGCCCCGCGCGTCGCTTCGGAAAAACGCTGCGGCCTGACCGCCGACTGCACCGATCTGCGGATCGACGATTTTGAAGACAAGGTCAACAAAAAATCCTATCAGAACAAACTCATGCAGATCCGCCCGGCTTTCGGCGGCAACATCATTGCCACCATCGTCAACACCTGGGAAGATCCGCAGATGGTCACGGTGCGCGAAGGCGTGATGAAACTCGGCACCCCCGATCCCGCCCGCCGCGGCGAAGTCACCCGTGTCACCCCCGCCCTGACGGAAAAAGAAACCGTCGTCCGGGTCGTGGAACGGATCCGGGCCGACAAAGAAATCGATCTCCGCGGGGCCCAGATCATCGTTGCCGGCGGCTACGGTGTAGGTTCCCAGAAGAATTTCCAACTGATCTTTGATCTGGCGGAAGCCATCGGCGGCGAAGTCGGGGCATCCCGGGCGGCGGTCGATGCCGGCTGGGTCTGTCACGACCGTCAGGTGGGTCAGACCGGCGTCACGGTCCGTCCCCGTCTTTACATTGCCTGCGGCATCTCCGGGTCGGTCCAGCACACCGCCGGTATGGCTGAATCCAAAAAGATCATCGCCATCAACACCGACCCCAACGCCCCGATCTTCTCGGTGGCGCATTACGCGATTTGCGGTGACCTGAACACGGTCATCCCGGAAATGATCAAAGCCTTCAAGGCAAAAGCCTGACCGGAGAAACCAAGATGAACTTTTATACCGACAACAAAGATCTCCAATTCACATTGGACCATATCGATCTGGCGGAGATCATCAAACTCCGTGAAAACAATTTCGCTTTTGCGGAAGAATTCGCCTCGGCCCCGACGGATTGCGAAGATGCGATCGACAATTACCGCCGCATCCTCAATGTCCTCGGCGAGATCTGCGCCGACAAAATCGAGCCGCGGAGCCGCACCGTTGACCGCGAAGGCCCGCATTTTGAAAACAACACCGTCACCTATCATCCGCTGACCGTCGCCAACCTGAACGATCTGAATCGTGCCCAGTTGAGCGGGGTCATGCTGCCTCACCGTTTCGGCGGGTTGAATTTCCCCGCCACCATCTATACCATGATGACGGAAATGGTCTCCCGGGCGGATGCTTCGCTGCAGAACCTTTTCGGTCTGCAGGACATCGGCGAAACCATCTGCGAATTCGGCAGCGAAGAACAGAAGCAGGAATTCCTGCCCGGCTTCGCCTCCGGTGAATACGACGGGGCCATGGACCTGACCGAACCGGATTACGGTTCCGACCTGCAGTCCGTCCGGCTGCGGGCGTGGCAGGACGAAAACGGCCAGTGGTACCTGAACGGCATGAAACGCTTCATCACCAACGGCTGCGCCAAAGTGCATCTGGTGCTGGCCCGTTCCGAAGAAGGTTCGGCTGACGGCCGTGGCCTCTCCATGTTCATCTGCCGCGCCTGTCCGCAGTTGGTGGTGCGCCGCATCGAAGACAAACTCGGTATCCACGGCGTGGCGACCTGCGAATTGCAGTACAACGATGTTCCGGCCCAGCTTTGCGGCAAACGCCGTTTCGGCCTGATCAAGTATGTGATGAGCCTGATGAACGGTGCCCGGGTGGCCATCAGTGCCCAGGCCGTCGGTATCGCCGAAGCCGCGTACCGCGATGCCCGCAAGTATGCCGCCGAGCGTGTCCAGTTCAAAAAATCCATCGACGAATTCCCGGCGGTCTATGACATGCTCGCGTCGATGAAGACCCGGCTGACCGCGGCCCGCGCCCTGCTTTATGAAACGACCCGCGCCGTCGATCTCCGTACCGAATACACCCATCTGGCGGAAAACGATCCGGCGGCCCGCGATCAGGCCAAGTACTACTCCAATCTGGCGGCAGTGCTGACCCCGATGTGCAAGGCTCTGGCCACTGAAACCGCCAACAAAGTCGCCTATGACGGGCTCCAGATCCACGGCGGGGCCGGTTACATGCGCGACTTCAATGCGGAACGCTTCTACCGCGATGCCCGCATCACCAACATTTACGAAGGCACCACCCAGTTGCAGATCATTGCGGCCATCGGCGGTGTGATGCAGCGTCACAACGACACCCGCATCAATGAACTGCTGGCCCTGCCCCTCGAAGGCAGACTGGCGGAACTCCGCGACATGGTCCGCGACCTGCACAAACAGCAGCAGGAAACCGTGGCATTCATGGCGGAACTGAAAGATCCCGCCTACCACGATCTGATGGCCCGCAGTCTGGTCGAAATGGAAACCATGGTGCTGGTGTCGCTGCTGCTGCTCCGCGATGCCGCGCTGGATGACAGCCGGGCTGCCATCGCCGAGCGTTATGTCCTCGACTCGCTTCCGGAATTTGCGGCCCGCCGTCAGCGGATCCTTTCCGGCGACCGCTCGCTGATCGAACGCAAACAAGATATTCTTGATTATTGATCCAACCCCGAGAACTTATTGGAGAAAAAACATGAACAACGATTACCTGAATCGGGCAAAAAAGGCGATCCCGGATGCCCAGATCCTTTCCATCGTCGCCGCCAAACGCGCCCGCCAGCTCGCTCTCGGCGGCCGTCCCATGCTCAAAAGCAACGATGAAAATTACCTCGATATCGCCCTGCTGGAAATCGCCGAAGGTCTGCTGACCTACGAGATCCCGGGCGAAGCGGAACCGCCGGTCCTGGTGGAACCGAATATCCCGGAAGCGGCCGACGGCAACGCGGTGGATACCCTGTGACCCGCCGGGAGTGTCAGGCATGAATACCCCTGTGGTCGCAGTGATAATGGGGAGCAAAAGCGATCTGCCGGTCGTGCAGGGTGCTTTTGACCTCCTGAAACAGTTTGGCGTGCCGTTCACCGCCCGGGTGCTTTCCGCCCACCGCACCCCCACCGAAGCGGCAGAATTTGCCGCCGGGGCCGAAGCGGCGGGGCTGAAGGTCATCATCTGTGCCGCCGGCATGGCGGCCCATCTCGGCGGAGTGATCGCCGCCCACACCACGCTGCCGGTGATCGGGATACCGGTCGCCTCCGCGCCGTTCAACGGGCTGGACGCGCTTTTCTCCTTTGTCCAGATGCCGCCGGGAATTCCGGTGGCGGTGGTCACTGCCGGCAATGCCGGCGGCAAAAATGCCGCGCTGTATGCCATTGAAATGCTGGCCTTGAGCGATCCGTCGCTGGCGGCACAATTAAAGACATTCCGTCAGGAGCAATCGGCCAAAGTGCTTGCCGATGATGCCTCGCTGCAGGCGTCGCTCTGATACCTGCCGCGCCGGAAACGGACGGAACTGCGATCGAATGGAGCAAAGGAGCTGACGCTCCTTTGCTTTTTTTGTGCCGGAGTGATCCCTGTCGCTCAAAGCACGCGGCGGCCGCCGATCCACACGCCCGCGACCCCGGTTGCCGCCAGATGCGGGGCGGCAAATGTGGCGGACGAATCAAACGCCCCGGTATCCAGCAGTACCAGATCGGCCCGTTTGCCGACGGCCAATTCCCCCCGGTCGGCCAACTGAAAAATGGCGGCAGGCAGACCGGTCATCCGGTAAACTGCCTCTTCCATGGCAAAACCATCGGCCAGCATCATCCGGAAAAACCGCGGCATGGAACCGAAGCCGCGGGGATGGCTCCGGCCAATGGATTCATCCGCGGGGCGGGCACTTTCATCACTGCCGCAACAGCAGTACGGCAGTGCCAGGATACGGCGCAGATTCGCCGGTGACATGCCGCAAAAAGCACCGGTAGCCGACAGCGGATCGGCCTGCAGGATACCGGCCGCCGTGACCGCCGGATGCTGTTGCCGTTCCGCCGCGATATCAGCGATCGTGCGGCCGCTGTATTGCCGCCATTCCGGATCGGCCGTGGAGGCCAGTATCGTTCCCTGCCAGTCGCGGCCAGATGCCATCAACCCGTCGATCAATTCCCGCCGGGCGGCTCCATCCTGCAAAACCGCGGCCAACTGTGAATCATCCATCTGCCGGAACCGTCCCGGTGCGATCACGCTGAACTGGGTCGCCGACGTGCAGTAGGGATACCGGTCGCAGGAGATGCGGATGCCGTCACGCCGGGCACATCCGATCATTTCCTGAACGGCATCCCATTTGTGCCAATTATCTTTGCCGGCGGTCTTCAAATGGCTGATGTGGAGCCGTGTCAAACCGGCGGCGCGGGCCGCGGCAATGGTTTCGCCCAAAGCCTCCAGCAGTTCGTTTCCTTCGCTCCGCAGATGAAATGCCGCGATCCGGTCGTAACGGGCCGCCACCTGCATCAGCTCCTGCCATTCATCCGGTCCGGCGAAACAACCGGGCACATACAACAGCCCGAATGACACCCCCGGCGCACCTTCATCCAGACACGCCTCCAGCAGCCTCCGCATCTGGTGCCGTTCTTCCGGCAGCAGCCGGGCGCGTTCATACCCGGCCACCGCCGCACGCAATGTGTTATGGCCGCACAAAGGCAACAATGGCAGGACCGCCCCCCGGGCCGTCAGCATCTGCCGGTATTCTGTCAATCCGGACCAGGTCAACGGCACCCGGTACTGGCGATAGAGTTCTGTCAGATGCGGCCGGTTGTGTTCTGTCAGCGGAAACGGCGACAACCCGCAATTTCCGGAAATTTCGCAGGTGATCCCCTGGCTGATTTTGCTGAATCCCTCCGGAGCCGCCGCCAGCGACAGATCGGAATGCCCGTGTGCATCAATAAAACCCGGCATCAAAGCCAGATTACGCCCATCGATCCGGACCGCTCCGGGCGGCGGCGGCATATCCCCAATGGCCGCGATCCGGTCGCCACAGGTCAGCAGATCCCCGGTCACGGGCCGGCTGCCGCGGCCGTCAAATATCGTTACCCGCTCGAAAAAGACATCCATACTGCCGCCTCAATAACGGACGATTTCGTAAAATTCGAGGAACCGGGTCCCCGGCAGCGGCTTCAATACGGCGGTCATGCCGACACCGGCGGGACCTTCGCCGCGGCCGATCTCGATCCGGTACAACCCGGATTCACCGGTCGATAATGTTTCGGTCAATTTGCTGTAAAGCACCACATCCAGACTTTTGCTCAATGCGATCCTTTCGCGTCGCCAGATTTCCCGTGCCGCCTCAAATTTCGCCAATTCCCGATCGTCCAGTTCCGCCGTCCGCCGGATCATTTCCGGAGCCGAAGAATACAAACTCGGCCGGGCCGGGACTTCATCCAATCCGTGGGGGGGGATCACATTGAAACGATGCCAGAACCCGTTTTCCACCGCCTGCAGATCCGCCGCACCGGGGACCATCAGCAATTCTTCGCGGAATTCCCATTCGCCGTCCCGCGGCAGAAATGCCATGCCGTTTTTGTCATACTCCTCCTGCTCCATCCCGTTGAGCCGCCGGAATGAATCCGCATCCAGAGCATCTGCCAGCCGTTCCAGAAAATTGTTGAATGCGGTGGTATCAGAAAAATTCACCATCCGGTCCCGGTTGTCCTGCTGCCGGATCTCCGACAAACGGTCCCCCAGCGTGGCCAGAGGCGTCAGAGATATCCCCGCGGCTCCATCCAGAATACGGATCGGGATCATTTTGCCGCCGATCTTCAATTCCCGGTCCACCCCGTCCGCCGGGAACCGTTCATGGCGGATCATCCGGTTCTGATAATCGTTGACCCCCAATGTCCGGTCGGCGTTCTCCGCCAGATCCAGTTTCAACAGCCATACCGCCCGGTTCAAGGCACTTTCCGCCCGGTAGTGTTCCCGGGCGCGGGATGCCGTATGATCCGCTTCGACCCAAAGCGACAATCCCAGCATCGCCGCCGAACCGGCCACCAGTCCCAACCCGACCAGCAGCAGCATAACGGTAATCAATGCTACGCCCCGCTGCCGCCGTTTCATGGCCGCCTCCCGTATGAAGTATAACAACTGTTTCCGGCGGTCCGGCGGAGAAATTTAGCCTGGGTCCCATCGGTAAATGTCACGATCGCACCGATCGCCTCCGGGATATCATTCTTTTCATCCTCCGGCCAATCATCCAACCATGTCAATTCGCCGTTGCGATGATCGACATAGAGCAATTCCAGTTCGCTGACATTGTCCATCAGCACCTCTTCATTCAGCGTATGCGGCAATGTTTCTTTGCGGAAATAAACGATCGGTTCGTTGCGGTACTGTATCCGGATCCGGCCGTCGGTCAATCCCAATGCCGCAAACCGCAGACCGCTGCCGTTGTCATCCAGCGGCGACCGGAACGCAAAGACCACACAGGTGCTGTCGCCCCGGAAAATCTGTTTGGAAACCCCATGGGGATCTTTCCAGGTGAATGGAACCGCATTGCGGAATGCCATATCCATGACCCGCTCCATCCGGATCAGATCCGCCTGCCGCACCGCCTGCTCCCGCTGCAGCGCACAACTGCGGGGCAGCGCATAAACCACCGCCCCGGTCAGCATGGTCAGCACCGCAAAAATGGACATTGCCAGAACGATCTCCAGCAATGTGAACGGGTGTTTGCTAATCATCTGTCGCCAGCTCCGTCCCGGCGGGTTTCCAGGTTTCCACCGACAATTCATCGATCACGTCACCGCTCCCTCCGGCCTCCGACAGCGACACCGTCAGCCGCACCAACTGCATCCCGACCGATCCCTGTTCGTAATTCAACGGCATTTCCGCCAACTGCCACGACCGTGTCACCCGGTAACGATCGGGGGTCAGAAACCGTTTCTCCCACTTGACCGAAGGTCCCGCCAGCAGGGTGAATTCCATCGCGTTGGTCAATTCCCGGGTGCGGGCCAACGCTTCACCGGCATCCCGGAGCCGCCCGGACGACAACGCCTGCTGTCCCATCAGGAATCCGAATCCCAGCATCAGCACACTCAAGGCGACCAATACCTCCAACAGGGTAAAACAGCAACGCTTCACCATTTTTTCTCCTCCCACAGCGGCACCACCTCCGCCTCCGGATCAAATACCGCCACGGTGCCGGTCAGAGCCAGACAGCGCAAATGCCGTTCGTCTTCGCGGCTGCGCAATGTCACCGTCACCGGCCGGGCCCCGCCGCCCGGATAAAAGATGAAACACAGTTCATTGTCGCCCGCTTCCGCATCCGATCCGGTCACCGGCGACATCACCATGATATCGTTGGGGACGGCAATGGTCTTTTCCTTTTCCGGCCACTCCCAGTAACGCGTTGTTGACCGGTAATAAAGATGCTGTTCCCGTCCGGTACGGAGTGCCGCCACCCGGCAGGATTGCAGCATCTCCGACAATTTTTCCACATGTCCGTCCAAGCTGTCATCCCGGGATGCCGACACAAAAAACGCCGCCGCGATGGACATGACAACCGCCACGATCAGCAGCACCAGCACCATTTCGATCATGGTGAAATTCTGCCGGCATCTGACGGCCATGCTGCCGTCCTCCTCAATTATTGACATGCAAAATCAGGTCTTCGTCGTATTCCTCGCCACCGGCTTTGCCGTCTTCGCCATAACTGATCAACTCATATTCATTGGTTCCGAGCACCCGGTAGATATAGGGTCTGCCCCACGGGTCCAGCGGGATCGAATCACCTTTCAGAAACGGCCGCCACCCTTTGGCATCGGCGGGCCGTTTGACCAATACCTCCAGCCCGGCCTCCTGGGCGGGGATACTCCCCATTTTCAAAGAATAATCCGTGATCGCCTGCTGAAACAGATCCAACTGGCTCTTGGCCGCCGTCACCCGCGCATCTTTGAGATAACCGAAATACATCGGCGTGGCGATCGCCGCCAACAGAGCAATCAGCAATACCACCACCACCATTTCGATCATCGTAAATTTCTTTCTGTTCTTCATCGTATTTCTCCTTCCTCTGTCAACGGATGGCATTCATCTTCCATATCGCCATAAAAACCGCCAGCACCACAGTCAGCACCATCAATGCCAGCACCACAATGATCAACGGCTCCAGCATCGCCAACAACCGCTTGAACTTGATCCGGGTTTCGTTCTGTTCTTCCAGCGCGATCTTTTCAAACATGGCCCCAATGTCGCCGGATTCTTCCGCCACCCGCAACATCGCCGCCGCGCCGGGCGGCAGCCAGATCACCTCACCCAACACCTCCGACAATTTCCCGCCGTCGCGCAACTGTTCCGCCACCGGATCGAATGCCCGCTGCAGCACATCGTTGGACAATGTATTGCGGGCGATCCGGAGGGCCGTCAGCAAATGCACATGATTGCGGCACATGATCGCCATGGCCTGCAGGAAATTCCCGATCTGCACCGATACGGTCAATGCACCCAGCAGCGGAGTTTTCAAAATCACCGTATCGCGCCAGTACCGCAGTTTTCCCGGCTGCCGGAGCCGCCAGTGCAGCAGTATCAGCCCAACGATCGTCAACGGGATCAAATACCAGTTTGTCACCAGAAAAGAACTGATATCCAGCATGATCTTCGTCAATGCGGGCAATTCCTGATCCATATCCGCAAAAACCTGGGCAAACCGCGGAATGAAAACCGTGAACAGCAGCAGCACCACCCCCACCGTCACCCCGGCCACGACCGCCGGATAAATGGAACTGGTCACCACAAAATCACGGAATTCACGGCTTTCATTCAGAAACCGCCGCAATTCCGCGACCACTTCATTCAATGCGCCGGTCTCTTCACCCGCCTCGATCAATCCGGCATACAGAGGCGGAAACAGATCCTCCCGGTCACGGACCAGCCGGGAAAATCTTTCCCCGCCATGCAGCCGCCGCCGCAGTTCAAAACAAATCTCGCGCGATTCCGGCTCCGACATCCCCTTTTCGATCACCATCAGGGCCTTTTCCAACGGCACATTGGCCGCCAGCAGCGGGGCCAGCCGGTTGGTGAACGCCAACGCGTCAAAACGGCTGCGCCGGAACAGACGGAACGGTGACGATTTCTTTTCCGCCGTATCCAATTCACGCAACGGTATCATACCGAGTGCCCGCAACCGCCGCCGCGCTTCCACCGCGCTTTCGGCTTCGATGCGCCGTTCACGCCGGCGGCCGGAACCATCCAGCACCAGATAACGGTATTGATGCTTTTCCACCGTATCAGTTCTCCGCCGCCGCCGCCAATCCGGATGCCGACCGGATCACTTCGGAACGGGTCGTTTCGCCGCGTTCCACCTTTTTCATACCGTCATCATAAAGCGTGATCATGCCATGCGCCCGGGCCAGAGCCTCGATCTCGTCATTGGAGGCCCGGCGGCGGATCGCCTCGCGCAAATCTTCGTCCATCATCAGCAATTCAAAAATACCGCTGCGCCCGTGGAATCCGCTTCCGGCACAATCTTCGCACCGCGCACCGTCTTTCCGCCCCTCTCCGCCGCACGACCGGCAGAGCCGCCGGACCAGCCGCTGGGACAATACCCCGCACAGCGATGCCGTGATCAGAAACGGCTCCACCCCCATGTCGATCAGGCGCACAACGGCCCCCACCGCGTCGTTGGTATGCAATGTACTCAATACCAGATGCCCGGTCAAAGCCGCATTGATGGCGATATCCGCGGTTTCGCGGTCGCGGATCTCGCCGACCAGGATCACATCCGGGTCCTGCCGCACGATCGACCGCAACCCGTTGGCAAATGTCAGGCCGATCTTCGGATTCACCTGCATCTGCGACAATCCCGGCAACTGGTATTCCACCGGATCTTCAATGGTAATGATCTTGCGGTGACGGTCATTGAGCTGCTGCATCACGCTGTACAATGTGGTCGTTTTGCCGGACCCCGTCGGTCCCACCACCAGAATGATGCCGTGCGGCATGGCGATCAACTGTTCAAAACGGCTCCGCAACTGATCGTCCATCCCCAATTCACGCAGATCGAAACGCATGGAATCCCGCGCCAGCAACCGCAGTACGATGCTTTCGCCCCGCATCACCGGGATCGTGCTGATACGGATATCCAGTTCATAATCGCCGAGCTGAAAATTGGTCCGGCCGTCCTGCGGCAAACGCCGTTCCGCAATATTCAGGCCGCCAACCAGTTTGATCCGGGAGGCAATGGCCGGATAATCGGAAAACGGCAGCCGCATGTGATCGTTCAACACCCCGTCCACCCGGAACCGGATCACCAATTCGCTCTCTTCCGGTTCAATGTGGATGTCGCTGGCGCGCTGTTCCACCGCCTGCAGCAGCAGTTCATTGACCAGCCGGACGATCCCGGTTTCTCCGGCGAGCCGCCGCAATTCGCTTTCGTCCGACAACTCCTCGCCGCCGGCAGATTCTTTTTCATCAAAATACAGCCGCGAGATCTGCCGGTCGATAAAATTCCGCCGCATCAGCTGAAATTTCACCGGACAACCGAACAATTCCTCCGCCGGATACCCGATCTGATCGAGTTCATAGGGATCGGCCACCGCCAGCACCAGAGCGTCGGCGGTCAATTCCAGCGGCAATACCGAATGGGCGGCCAGATAATCCGCTGAAAAACCTTCGATCTTCTCCTGGGTGGCAAAACTTTTTTCGTCCACCACCGGCAGATACATGATCTCGCTGTAAAGCGCGAGCAGTTCAAATTCGCCGATGCGGCCTTTTTCCAACAGCACACAATCCGCCTCCGCCGGCGACATTTCCGTCAGCAGTCCGGCGTATTCGGGGAAATTTTTTTTCAGTTTTCCGGTCAGTTTCTCCAACCGGTCTGCATGTCCGGTTATTCGAGGAACCATTTGTCCAAATCCCCGTTGTGTCTGAAACGGCGCATTCTGGTTTTGCTGGCATTCTGCTCAAACTCGATCAGCGTATCCACCGCCTGCCGGTAGCCGCGCACCAGCCGCTGCAAAGGCGTTTCATCGTTGACGATGGTGGCGTTGATTAGCACCAGCATTTCGGTGCGGGTCGTGGAGATGGCGGTGTTGCCCAGCAGCCGCCGCAAAAACGGAATGCTGCTGATGACCGGCAGTGAATCCAGCGTATCCACCAGTTTTTCCTTGATCAGACCGCCACACACGATCGTCTGGCCATCCCGCAGACTCATCATGGTGGAGACGATCCGGTTCTGGACCTGCGGCGAGTCGATGGTACTGGTGGAGTTGCTCTGTGCTTCCGAAACCTCCTGCTTCACTTTCAGGGCGATCCGGCCGCCGCGGGTGATGACCGGCGTGACCTCCAACATCACACCGGTGTCTTTGTATGTGACATTGCGGACCAGGTTGGTACCGGTGGTGCTGCTGCTGGCGGTATTGGTAACTTCCGAGGTGATGATCGGCACTTCGTCACCCACCGTGATCTTGGCCTGATAATGGTTGGACACCAGCACCTGCGGGCTGGAAATGGTCCGGACGTTGTTCTGCCCGGCAAGCGCGTTGACATAGGCGAATTTTTCTTCCGGATTGTCCGGATTGTAGATCCACCATTTGCCGCCATACTGGGTCCCCTGACCGGTACCCGGTGTCAGGTATTTGAATTCGTCGCCGGCCACGCTGTTCCAATTGCCGAACTGGGTGCTGGTCGAAAATTCGATACCGAAATTCACCGAGTCAGTCAGGTTGACCTCCATTACCTGCACCCGCAGCAGTACCTGTGCCGGGATCGTATCGATCCGGTCGAGATACGCTTTGATGGCGGCATAGACCCGCGGCTTGGTGCGGATCGACAACCGGTTCTGCAAATTATCCACCCAGATCCGGACCGGGATATCGAATACCGTCCCGGGGGCGACCTCTTTGTTCGGCGTCAATGACGATGCCGTACCGACGGTGGTATTTTCGGCAATCTTGCCGGAAGCATCGCTGGAGATCATGGTCCCTGTCACCGAAAACATGGTGGCCAGGCCGCGGGCCATCACTTCCGCCCGGGAATGGATGCACTCATACAGGTAAATCTGTTCCTGATCATACTCCGTCTGATCCAGCGTATCCACCCAGCGGCCGACCTCTTTCAGCACATCCGCCGAGGCCGCGCTGACCAGCAGAAAATCAAGCCGGTCAACCGGGGTCAGCGAAATGCTGCCCAAACTGTTGCGGGCATTGCCATCCGACGACACCGGCAATCCGAGGATCGGCAGAAGCGTGCGCAGTTCCTTGGCAATCTGCGACGGTTTGATGGTACGGCACGGAAACACCGAACGGGCCAGATTGGCCGTGGCCGGTTGATCCAATTCGTGGATCAGCACCTTCAATTTGGCGATATTGTCCCGGGTATCCAGCACCAGCAGAGTGTTGGTTTCCTTGCAGGCCACCGCACGGAGTTCCCGCGGCATGAAACTTTTGATCCGGGCAACGATCTCGGATACCGAACTGTTTTTCAGCCGGAACACGCCCAGTTCAACATGGTTGCTCAACGCATCGACCGTCAGTTCATTGGAAATCGCGGCCTGATTCCGCAAATGCAGGACATTGCCTTCAAAAGAAGCGGCCACCCCGGTCGCCCGCAACAGTTGCATAAAGACATCCCACAACTGTTCCCGGGTCACTTTTTCGTGCATGGACATCGTTGCCGTATTGGGCAGATCGCCCTCCACCACAAAGGAAAATCCCAACAGATCGGCAAACACCGTCACCGCATCTTTCATGGCGGCATCTTTGAAATTGAAATCCGCCATGATTTCGTCTTTGCCTCTGGTCATTTCCGGACGCTGCTTCGCCAGCACACTGCGGAAATCCGGTTCCGATGCCTTTTCCAACGGCAGAATCGGCAGGGTCGGAGCCGGGACCGGCGGCGTGTAAAGCTGCTGATCGACCTGTTCCACTGTCATTTCCTCCGGTGCTTTCACCGGATCACCGACCGCCTCGGCGTGCCAACGCTCCCGGTCTTCGGTTTTGATCACATTTTCCCGGTCAATGGATGCTGCTCCCCGGGCATCCTCTTCCAGCCATTTACAGCCGGTCCAACAAAGGAGCAGCGCAAACAACACAACCAACTGTATTTCCATGCGGCTTTTCATTGTTTCCTCACCTCGCCTCATTATTTCTTTTTCACTGCCGGCGGCGAAGCCCCCAACGCGATGGTCCATCCCTTGTTATTTTTCTGCAGCAACGCCGACTTTGGTTCCGCCCGCACCAGTTTCACACCGCCGCCGATCTCATCTCCGGGCCGGTACAGCCGGTAATAATGCTCCCCGGTGGAGACGGTTCTGTCATCCCCGCCGGTAATGACGGCCGCATATTCCCCCTGGATCTTGTAAACCCCGGTCAACTTCAGCCGCGGCCAGTCATTGGGATACGCTCCGTGCATTTCCAGTGCCGGAGCCGGTGCCGGTGCCGGTGCGGCCTTGGCAGCCGGCTCGGCCGGCTGCTCTTTTGCCGGTGCCGCTTCCGCCGCACCGCGGGTCCGTGAAAACAGATCTTTCTTCACGATCCCGGCGCCGTTTTCCAGCGATGCCTCGGCCACCGGGCGGATCACGCTGATATCGATCTTTTTGTCATCCACCGGCACGGCCCCGGTTTTTCCGGTACGCAAAAGTGTCGTAAGCAACAGCACACCGGACAATGCGGTAATGGCGACCGCCACGATCAATCGGATCTTGCTGTTCACGGCTGTGCCTCCTCACCCGGAGATTCCGCTTCGGGGACCGTAAAATTCAACGCACAGAGCGTGGCACTGATCCCGAGAACATCAGCCTGACCCGGCACCGCCGGTTTGATCGTCAGGGTACGGAAATACAGCCGCGGCCGCTCCTGATACAACGATTTCAGAAACGCCACCACCGCCGCGGTTGTGCCGTCGGCGGCAAATGAAACTTCGTACAGCATCACTTTGTCGGCCACCTCGATCTGCCGGATGTTACCGGTATTGCGGCTTTTCATCCCGGCGGCGGCAGCGGCCCCTTCAATGCGTTCCCGGAACAGCACCGTTCCGGCATCCGCCGGCTGCTGGATCGCGGATTCACGCATGGTCCAGTACGGTATCAGATCCATCGCCAGTTTCTGATTGGCCGCCACGGTCTCCTCCAACCGGGCCTGGGTCCGGTCAATATCCTCCCGGAGCCGTTTCTGACGCATTTCCGTCAGCGGTATCCTGACCCCGCTGACACCCCAGACGGCGGTGATGACCAGCAGCAATGTCAAAAACGAGATCCGGCGTTCCGGATGTTTGCGGAAGGGAATCATGGCAGAAGACTCCTTAAATTCAGGGTGAATGTCGTCTCCTGGCTGTCCGGCTGCACGGTCTTGCGGAGGTCCGACTTGTAAAGCCCCGACTCCGAAAGTTTGCGTGCCAGATCGGCATCATCGCGCGAAGAAATCACGATCACTTCAATATTTTCCGCATTTTGCGTATAACCGGCCAGATACATGAAATCCGGCAGCCGGTTGTTGATATCCGCCAGAATCGGCAATACCGATGCCACCCCCGTTTTGACTTCGCCGATCTTCTGATAGATCGCCTTGGAACGGAGCAGGTTCTGCTGGATGCGTTCCGCTTCGTTCAGCTGTTTCTGCAAATACTGCTGCCGGTCACGATAGACCTTGAATTCCTCCTGATTCTGTCCCCAGCGAACCAGGATCAGTGCCAGTGCCGCGATCCACCCGGCCAACAGCAGACAGTGATAGACTTTCCGCCATTTGCGGTGACGGACCGGCTGCAGATCCCGGGGAATCAGTGCCGGGTCCGGATGCAGATTGCGCCCGGCCGGATCATTGGCCAGGTAATCGAGCATCTGTTTCATGGCCGAGCCGATCGGTTCAGCCGCCGTATCGGGGTCCTGCAAAGCCTGGGCGGGAATAAAACAATCACAGCGGTAATCGGATTTGGCCAATTGCTGAAGCAATTGTTCCACTTCTTCCCGGTGGACCGCAAAAAGCCGGTAACGGCGGTTGTCGCGGGAAAGCCGCCGCCATCCCCAACTGACCTGATCCAGCGGCATCGGCAACAGATTTTCCAATTCGTACCGCAGTGCCACGGCCAGATTCCGTCCGGTCAGCGGGGCCGGCAGAAGCACATCTTTGATCACCGTCCGCCGGGATACCGCCACAAAATAGATCACATTGAACAGCGACATCGAAATATCGCGGTCCAGTTCTCCGGGCATCAGATTCACGCCGCGGCGCAGGGAAATCCCTGTTACCGATGCCAGATCACCATCCGGCGTTGCCGCTATTACCGCAAATCGCATTGAAACCCCGCTTCTGTCAAAAGATCCTGCGGCTCCTTTCCGCCCGATGAAGCCACACCCCCTCTATATATACAAATATAGTGCCGCGGGAATCATTTTTCAACAAAATATGCGGATTTTTCCGGAAAACTTTTACCCGGAAAACGGGATAAAAAAAGGACCCTGCCGGATCCACCGCAGAGCCCTTTCAAATCCTGTCCGGAAAAAACCGGATCACCAGCGGATCAGTGCCGCTCCCCAGGTCAGACCGGCACCGAATGCCGTCGCCAGAATGTAATCGCCCCGTTCCAGTTGCCCGGTGCGGTTCAATTCGTCCAGCGCGATCCCGATGGATGCCGACGATGTGTTGCCGAAACGGGCAACATTGCGGAAAACTTTATCCTCCGCCTTCAGCCGGGTGGCAACCGCATCGATGATACGTTCATTGGCCTGATGGGGGATCGCCCAGCGCACCTGATCCAGCGAAACATCCGCTTCACGCAGCACCAGCTGACAGGTCCGCGCCATGGACAGTACCGCCAACTGGAAGGTTTTGCCGCCCTGCATCTGGATGTGATGAAGCCGGTTCGCCACGGTTTCCGCAGAAGCGGGCATGGCACTGCCGCCCGCCGGCACACACAGCAGAGAACCGTATTTGCCGTCGGCACCGAGTTTGGAAGCGACCATAAAATCCGGCGTTTCCGGATCACCGTCATTTTCCAGGATCACCGCCGACGCCCCGTCGCCGAAAAGCACGCAGGTGCTGCGGTCGGTGTAATCGACCAGAGTCGATATTTTTTCGGCACCGATGATCATCACCCGGCGGTAATTGAATGTCGGCACACTCATCATGCCGTAGGCAATGTTCATGCTGTAAATCAATCCGGTGCAAGCCGCTTCGATATCAAAAGCGGGACACATCCCGGCTCCGATCTTTTTCTGTACCAACGCCGCCGTGTTCGGAATGACCATATCCGGCGAAATGGTGGAAACAATGATCATATCCAGATCGGTGGCCGCCAGCCCGGTGTTCGCCAACGCCGCTTTGGCGGCTTCGGCGGCGATATCCGAACACGCCTGCTCCGGCGATCCGATGTGCCGTTCCCGGATGCCTGTCCGGGTAACGATCCATTCATCGGAGGTATCGACCATTTTTTCAAAATCAGCATTGGTCAATACGCGCTCCGGCACATAACTGCCCACGCCCTTTATGCGTATGCCCATGATCCTGAACTCCTTTCTCGCAAAATAATCCCTGACCGGATATATTAAACAGCCATATTAAATACGCATTTAATATATCGTACTGACTTATGCTGTCAACTGATTTTTCCGTAATTTTTCTGTTTTTTTTGTATTTTTCCCTCCTGATCCTGCGGTTTTGTCTGTATCCGGAGAAAACGCCGGTGATGATGCCGGCATTTGCTGTTTCCGGTTTGTTGTGTTATTTTATAACCGGAAAAATGTTGACAGGGGCGTTACATGCTGGAAAATATCATTATTCGCGGAGCCGCGCAGAACAATCTGAAAAATATCGATGTGACGATCCCGCGTCACAAACTGGTCGTCATCACCGGACTTTCCGGGTCCGGCAAATCATCCCTTGCCTTTGATACGCTGTACGCCGAGGGGCAACGGCGGTTCATCGAAAGCCTGTCCGCCTATGCCCGGCAGTTTCTCGACCGTCTCCAGAAGCCGAAGGTCGAACACATCGAAGGACTTTCTCCGGCGATCGCGATCGAACAGCGGACCGCCGGATCATCGCCCCGCTCCACCGTGGCGACCGTTACCGAGATCCATGATTATCTGCGGCTTCTGTACGCCAATGCCGGTTCGCCCCACTGCCCGCAGTGCGGCCGTCCGCTGGAACCGCAATCCGCCCAGAAGATCGTTGACCGGATCCTGACATGGGAACCGGGCCGCAAACTGATCATTCTGGCACCGGTCATCACGGCCCGCAAAGGGGAACACCGCGATGTTCTCGCCAAACTGCGCTCCTCCGGATTCGTCCGCGCCCGGATCGATGGCGAAATCGTCATGCTGGATGACTACCCGGAACAGGTCCCGGAAAAAACCAGACGCCACACCATCGAAGCCGTGGTTGACCGGTTATCCACCGGCGGTGCCGACCGGACCCGGCTGACCGATTCTGTTGAAACGGCTCTGCGTCAGGGCGATGGGATCGTCACGCTTCTGGTCGAAAACACCGGTCCGGACGGCAGAAATACTTTCACCGAAGAAATGCACAGCGAAAAACTTGCCTGCCTCCACTGCGGCATCAGCCTGGGAGAACTCAAGCCGCGCAATTTTTCGTTCAACTCCCCTTTCGGGGCCTGTCCGGTATGCAACGGACTCGGTGTCCTGCAGCAAATGGACCCGGCTCTGGTGATCCCGGATGATTCTCTTTCCATCAAAAACGGTGCCATTCCCGGCTGGCGGCGCGGCCCCCGGCATCTGATCATGTACTACAATCTGCTGCTGCGGAAAATCGCAGAATGCTGGAATTGTCCCGATATGCTCACCACTCCGTTCCGCGATCTGCCGGAAAAGATCCGTCATCTGCTGCTGTACGGCAGCGGTGAAGAACCGCTGGAATTCGATTACCGGATGCACGGCAAAAAATACCGGTGGAGCAAACCGTTTGAAGGCATCCTCGAAAATCTCCGCCGCCGGATGGCCGAAACCGAATCCGATTCGGTGCGTCAGCGGCTGGAACAGTATCTTTCGCCCCGTATTTGTACGGCATGTCAGGGAAAACGGTTGAATCCGGCTGCCCTTTCGGTAACGGTGGGCGGCAAATCGCTGGCGGAATTCTGCGCTATGAGCGTGGAAGAAGCCATCGCTTTTCTGGCGGATCTGAAACTCGGCCGGGAAGAAACCGTGATCGCCCACGATGTGCTGAAAGAAATCCGCAGCCGTCTGTTGTTTCTGAATGAAGTGGGCCTCGGCTATCTTTCGCTTGACCGCGCCAGCGGAACTCTCTCCGGCGGCGAAGCCCAGCGCATCCGGTTGGCGACCCAGCTCGGCTGCGGTCTGGTGGGCGTGCTGTATATCCTCGACGAACCCAGCATCGGACTCCATCAGCGCGACAACGACCGGCTGCTTGCCGCCATGGAACAATTGCGCGATCTCGGCAATTCGGTCATGGTGGTGGAACACGATCTGGATACCATCCGGCGGGCGGATTATGTCCTCGACCTCGGTCCGGGTGCCGGACAACACGGCGGTGAACTGGTGGCGGCGGGCACACCGGCGGAGATCGCGGCGCATCCGGATTCTCTCACCGGTGCTTTTCTCTCCGGCAAACGAACCATTGCGGTACCGGAAAAACGCGTCAAAGGCGAAGGCATCTCGCTTGCCATCCGCGGCGCATCCCACAACAATCTGAAAAATGTCGATGTGGATATCCCGCTGGGAACATTCTGCTGTGTCACCGGGGTTTCCGGCTCCGGCAAATCGTCACTGATCAACGAGGTGCTGGTGCGGTCCATGAACCGGCATTTCGGCCTGCTCGGACCGGAACCGGGAAAATGCCGGGAAATCACCGGTATGGACAAGATCGACAAAATGATCGAGATCGATCAGACCCCGATCGGACGGACACCCCGTTCCAATCCGGCCACTTACACCGACGCATTCGGTTTGATCCGGAAACTTTTTGCCGAACTCCCGGAAGCCAAAATCCGCGGCTACGGGCCCGGCCGGTTCAGTTTCAATGTCAAAGGCGGCCGGTGCGAAGAATGTTCCGGTGACGGTATCCGGAAAATCGAAATGCAGTTTCTTTCCGATGTCTATGTGGAGTGTTCCGCCTGCGGCGGCCGCCGGTTCAACCGCGAAACACTGGAGGTCAAATACAAACATCACAGCATTGCTGATGTGCTTGATCTTACGGTGGATCAGGCAGTGGAACTTTTTGATTCCGTGCCGTCGCTCCGCCGGAAACTGAAAACGCTGCAGGATGTCGGATTGGGATACATCGGTCTCGGTCAGCCTGCCACCACGCTTTCCGGCGGCGAAGCCCAGCGTATCAAACTGGCCGCTGAATTGGCACGGATCCCCCGCGGCCGGACTTTGTATGTGCTGGATGAACCGACGACCGGTCTCCATCCGGCGGATATCGACATGCTGCTGAAGATCCTTCTGAAACTCCGCGATCAGGGCAGTACCGTGCTGGTGATCGAACACAATCTCGATGTGATCAAATGTGCCGATTATCTGATCGATCTCGGTCCCGAAGGCGGCGCCGCCGGCGGCGAGATCATCGGTTGCGGCACCCCGGAAGAACTGGCCATGAATCCGCTTTCCTGGACCGGACGCTATCTGAAACCGTATCTCTGACAACCGGAAACTTTCTATGATCCTCTCTGTTTTTTACTCCATTCTTGAAACATTTTTCATATTTGCCGCCGGGGCTTTTCTTTTTCACCGCCGGATCATTCTGCCGGACGATCTGACCCGGCTGACCCGGCTGACCATGGATGTTTTTTTTCCGCTGCTGACATTTTCAGTCATCACCGGATCATTCACCCGGGAACAATTACACACGCTGTGGCTGCCTCCCGCACTGGGGTTCGGCATGATGTTCACGGGAGCCATTGCCGGAATCTTTCTCCGGCGGCTGATGTTTTTCAAAACACCTGAACGCATCCGGACATTTCACCACATCTGCGCGATCAACAACTATGTTTTTCTGCCGATCATCGTTCTGTTGAACATTGCCGGGGAAAAACATGTGGCTCTGCTGCTGGTCATGAATGTCGGCTCCACCATCGGATTCTGGACCATCGGGGTCATCACCCTCCGGGGAAAATGCGGAACCCTGCTGGAAACACTGCGCAGTGTCTGGTCGGTCAATCTGGCGGCGGTTCTGATCGCTCTGATTTTCTGCTGGTTCAATATCCCGGTTTTCGCGCCGGCTGCCAAATCCATCCGGGCTCTGGGTGATATGGGTGTTCCGTTCACCCTGCTGCTGGTCGGTGCGGCCCTGTACCGTTACCGGGACTGTCTCTTCAAACACATTCCCGATATGGTTCTGTTGTCGGTCATCCGGCTGCTGCTGCTGCCGCTGCTGCTCGGTTCCATCATCATGCTGCTGCCGCTGGAACCGGATCTGGCTTTGGTAACTGTGGTTGTGGCATCCATGCCGGCGGCGTCTTCATCTGCGCTGGTTTCCCAGGTGCTCGGCGGCGATGGTTCTTTTGCGGGACAGGCGGTCATATTCACCACATTTTTATCGCTTGCCACCATTCCTCTGATCCTGAAAATATTTTGTTTCTGACGATGGAAAAATGATTTGACCGGCTTATAGTATGGTATCGTTATCAAAAACCCTATAAAAAATTCAAGGAAAACGCGTATATGGCACCATCCAAAGTTTATTTTTCCGATCTCCGCACCGGTTTCAATGACGGTCTGCTCAAAAAAATCCGCCGTCTGATCCAGGCGGCCGGTATTGCCGACATTGATTTTTCCGATCAGTTCACTGCGATCAAGATCCATTTCGGTGAACCCGGCAACCTGGCTTTTCTCCGTCCGAATTACGCGGCGGCGGTAGCGGATGTGATCAAAGAACGCGGCGGCAAACCGTTTCTCACCGACTGCAACACGCTGTATGTCGGCGGCAGAAAAAACGCACTCGATCATATCGAATCCGCCTACCGCAACGGCTATACACCCTATACCACCGGGTGTCACATCATTATCGGTGACGGATTGAAGGGGACCGATGAAGTTGAACTGCCGGTCCCCAATGGTGAACTTCTGAAGACCGCAAAGATCGGCCGCGGAGTTGCCGATGCCGATATCATCATCAGTCTCAACCATTTCAAGGGACATGAATGTACCGGCTTCGGCGGGGCCATCAAAAATATCGGTATGGGGTGCGGTTCCCGCGCCGGAAAAAAAGAAATGCACTGCGACGGTATCACCACCGTTGATCCGGAAAAATGTGTCGGATGCAAACGCTGTGTTGCCATCTGCGCCCACGATGCTCCTCAAATCACCGGTAATAAAGCCTTTATCGATCCGGAAAAATGTGTCGGATGCGGCCGTTGCATCGCCATCTGTCCCAAAGATGCCATTTCTCCGGTGTGGGATCAGGCGGCCGGTCTGCTGGATGCCAAAATGGCGGAATATGCTGCTGCTGTCCTGGCCGGAAAACCGCATTTCCACATCAGTTTGGTCATTGATATTTCGCCCTGCTGCGACTGTCACGCGGAAAACGACATGCCGATCGTACCGGATGTCGGCATGTTCGCCTCTTTCGACCCGGTGGCTCTGGATCAAGCCTGTGCCGATGCTGTCAATGCCCAGAAACCGAACCGCGGCAGCGTGATCGACGGCGTGGAAGAAAAAGATATCCTCACGGCTGCAGCTCCTTCAACCGACTGGGAACTGCAGTTGAAACATGCCGAAAAAATCGGTATCGGTACGCGGGAATATCAGATCATCCGCGTCAAATGATCTCGATTTTCAAGGCTCCCTGACGGACGATCCGAATCGGGTCGCATGTGGTATCGACCACGGTCGATGCCAGAGCATCCGGCGGCAATTCACCGCCATCGACCACCAGATCCGGTTCGCCGTTCAGTTGCAGCAGAGCCTCTGCTGTGGTGCACACATTCGGTTCCCCCGAAAGATTGGCACTGGTGGATGCCAGAGGGAATCCGCATTTCTGAAGCAAATCAAGAACAAACGGGTGATCCGGTATCCGGAATCCGATGGTACCGCCCTGCTTCCCCGCCACGATCAATGTGATGGCACCCGGACAATATTTTTCCGCCAGCTGGATCGCTTTTTTTGAAAAAACCGCACCGGTCAGTGTCTGCCATCGATCGACAAACAATGTCAGTAATTTCCGGTGGTCCCGCTGTTTCAACCGGTAGATCTTTTCCACAGCCGTTTCATCACCGGCGCGGCAGACCAGCCCATAAACGGTTTCCGTCGGTATCAGCAGGACCGCTCCCGGCTGCTTCAGTACATCACAGGCTGTTTCCACTGCCCGCGGATCATCAACTTTTATGATTTTCATTGCCAATGGTCCAAAAAAAAGCGATCCGCCGGCATGACAACCGGCAGACCGCGGTATTCTTCTTTCCGCTTTACCGTTTCCGGATCGGCATGATCACATAGAGGAAACCTTCACCGGCTTCGATCGCCACCGGATTGAGTTCGTCATTGATCTTCATCAACACCTTTTCGGAACCGCAATACTTGAGCGGATCGGCAAGAAATTCCGGATTGAACGAAATTTCAATAGGATCGCCGGAATATTCCAGATCGATCACATCGCTGCCTTCGCCCACTTCCACGCTCGAAGCCTGCAGTTTCATCATATTTTCGGAAAGTGCCAGAATGATGTAACTGGAGGAATCGGAAAGTACCTGGGAAACCGTTTCGATCTTGGAAAGGAATCTGGCGGTATCGACTTCTACCATACGGGTGAAATTCTGCGGGATCACCAGCCGGTAATTCGGATAGGTCCCTTCCACCAGTTTGCTCGAAAGCGTGATCTTGGAACTTTCAAAACGGCACTGCTTGTCGCCGATGGAGATCCGCAGATCACCGTCGTTTTCCAGCATCCGCTTGAGTTCATTCACCGCCTTGATCGGAATGATCACATCGCCATCGGCACCGTTTGCTTCAGCGACTTCCTTTTCCTGCATGGCCAGGCGTTTGCCATCGGTCGCAACCATGGTGAGAACACTGCCGGACACACTGCAAAGCACACCGGTCAGGGCTTTGCGGCTGTCTTCGCTGCTGGTGGCATAGGAGATCATGGTCAGCATCCTCTTGAAAGCATTTTCCGCGATACGGACCGAACGGACCTCTTCAAATCCGGCATCCTCCGGAAAATCCTCCGGACCAAGCCCCAGAAGTTTGAAATTGCTGCTGCCGCACTTGATCGCCGCATGATGATTGTCATCTACCGTGATCTCGACCGCATCGGCGGAAAAACAATTCACCAGAGCCAGCAGTTTGCGGCAGGGAAGCGTTGTCACCCCGGCCTGTTCCACTGTTGCTTCGAGCGAAGTCGAAATGCGGACCTCCAGATCGGTAGTGATCAGGGTCACTTTATCATTTTCCGCATTCAACAGAACATTGCCGAGGATCGGCAACATGGTGCGGGAGCCGACTATACTATTCACCCGGTGAAGGGCTTTCTGAAACTGTTCACGTACTACTTTGATCTTCATAGCTGTACCTCCGATATCATACCATTAAGGTAAGTGAAAAAAAGAAAAATACAAGAAGAAAAACACCCCATCTCATGAATTTTGGCGTTTTTTTTCAAGACCCCACGAAAAGGCGATACTGCCTTTGTGAAAGGTCCCGTCAACGGTACTGACGGTTATTCTTTTTTCTTATTTAAAATTTTAAATTAAGTATTATCAGAGCGGGTATTTTCTGTTAACAGATTTTTTGCGGCATTAAAACACAACAGGTTATAAAAATTTCTGACAGTTGATAACTCTGTTAAATTGTTTTCTGCAACTGCTGATAAAAAAGATGTATGAAGGTTCTTAACGGGTTATTGACAGTTTTCAAGGTTACTTGTCAATAACCCGTTTTTCCCTTATATTCCCTCTGATTTGAGAAAATGGCCGATCCGTTCCAGAGCCACCTGGATCTGTTTGATGGAGGTGGCATAACTGCACCGGATGAAACCTTCGCCGGAGCTGCCGAAAGCATTTCCCGGCACCACGGCGACTTTTTCTTTTTCCAGCAGTTTTCTGGCAAATTCTTCCGAGGTCATACCGGTGGAGGTGATGTTCGGGAAGACATAAAAAGCCCCTTTCGGCATCAGACAGGGCAGTCCCATGCGGTTGAAGCCATCGACGATGAGATTGCGCCGTTCCCGGTAGGATTCCCGCATGTTTTCCATTTCCTTTTCGCCGTTTTTCAGGGCTTCCAGGGCGGCTTCCTGACTCATGACCGAAGCACACATAATGGAATACTGATGGATCTTCATCATGGCATCGATGATTTCTGCCGGACCGCAGGCATAGCCGACACGCCAGCCGGTCATGGCGAATGCCTTTGAAAATCCATGCAGAAAAACAGTCCTATCCCGCATTCCCGGAAGGGCGGCGATCGACCGGTGTTCGCCCTCGTAAAGGAGTTCCGAATAGATCTCATCGGTAATGACGATAAGATCGTTTTCGATGGCAATACGGGCGATTTCTTCCATTTCCTTTGCCGGCAGTACCGCACCGGTGGGATTGCAGGGGAAATTCAGGAGCAATGCTTTGCTTTTCGGGGTGATGCAGCTGCGGAGTTTTTTCGGGTCCAGGGCAAAAGCATCTTTTTCGTATGTCGGAACTGCCACCGGAATGCCGTGCGCCATGGCGATCTCTGCCGGATAAGAAACAAAGCACGGTTCGGTATAAATAACTTCGTCACCCGGATTGATGATGGCCCGCATGACGATATCCAGTGCTTCACTGACACCGATGGTGACCAGACATTCGTTCTGCCAGTCGTAAGACACCTGATAATGGTTTGAAACATACTGACAGATAGCCTGCCGCAATTCCGGCGTACCGAGATTGGAGGTGTACGAGGTCCGTCCCCGTTCCAGCGAATAAATGGCGGCCTCCCGCATGGTCCACGGCGTCGAAAAATCCGGTTCCCCGACACCCAGGGAAATGACATTTTTCATGGTGCTGACAAGGTCGAAGAAAGCCCGGATGCCGCTTTTCGGCAGGACTTCGATATGGTCAGCAACGTATTTTTTACGGGGAAACGAGCAGTCTTTCATCATTTTCCTCTCCGACAATGATCACGCCGGCTTCTTTGTAGGTTTTAAGCTGGAAAAGAGTGGCAGTCGAAAGCACGCCTTCGATGGTGGAAAGACGGGCGGAAACAAAACTTGCCACCTGCTGCAGGGAATCTCCCTCCACTTCCAGCAGCAGATCGTAACTGCCGGATACCAGATCCAGCCGGACCACTTCCGGAAACAGAGC
>JAFQLP010000074.1 GCA_017414565.1 Lentisphaeria bacterium
GCGGCTGGCCTGACCGATCTGATGGCCGTCATGGACCCCGAAACCACGCTGCACCTGACCATTTCCAAATCCGGCGGCACCCAGGAAACCAAAAACAATCTGACGGCCCTGCAGGCGTTTTATGCCGCCCGGCATCTGGATTTTGCCAAACATGCCGTGGCGATCACCATGGTCGGCAGCGAACTCGATAACAAGGCCCGCGGCGAAAAATGGCTCCGGGTCTTTGAAATGGCCGATTCCATCGGCGGCCGTACCAGCGAAACCAGCATCGTCGGGCATCTCCCGGCGGCGTTGACCGGGATCGATTTCGGTTCGTTCCTGCGCGGTGCCTGCCGGATGGATGAATGGACCCGCGAACCGGATTTCCGGCGCAATCCCGCTGCCATGCTGGCCGCCATGTGGTATCTGGCCGGCAATGGCAGGGGCGACCGCAACATGGTCGTGGTGCCGTATTCCGACCGTCTGATCCTGTTGTCGCGCTATTTGCAGCAGCTGGTGATGGAAAGTCTGGGCAAAGAACTGGATCTGGACGGCAATGTGGTGCATCAGGGTATCTCCGTTTTCGGCAACAAAGGCGGTACCGATGCCCACGCATTCATTCAGCAGCTCAATGACGGCCGGGATGATTTTTTTGTGACCTTTATCGAGGTGTTGAAGGATGCCTCCAGTTTCCCGGTGGACGGTGAAGTGACCATGGGCGATTATCTGCACGGGTTCCTCTCCGGACTCAGTGCGGCTCTGTTGGAAAAAGGCCGTCAGGTGATCACCATCCGCATGGTCGAAACCGGCGTCCGTGAACTGGGTATGCTGATCGCCCTGTATGAACGCGCGGTCGCCATGTATGCCGAGTTGATCCACATCAACGCATTCCATCAGCCGGGCGTGCAGGCGTACAAGAAAGCCGCCAAATCGGTGCTGGAACTCCGCCGTCAGCTGGTGGCGGCCTTTGCCGGGCGTTCCATGATCTCGGGGACTGCCGAAGAATTGGCGGTGCTTGCCGGTCAGGAGGAACGGAGCGTGGAAGTGGCCGGATGGCTGGAAAAAGCCGCCTGCAACGGCGGTGAAGTCCGGCGCGTTTTCGATGAAGCCAAAGGCGATTGGGTTTATACGATCCGATGAATTTACTGCTTCTGCATCCGGAAGACTGGTGTGACGATGGGGTGGCCGAGATCTCCGGCCGCCGTTATGTCCACGCCGAAGAAGTGCTGAAGTTGTCCCAACGGTCCGGCGAATGCCGCGCCGGTCTGCTCAATGGAGCCGTCGGCCGCGGGATCGTTGAATCGGTGGATGCCGCCAATCAGCGGATGCGGCTCCGGTTCGTGCCGGAGCAGGAACCGCCGCCGCCGCTGCCGTTGATCCTGGCGGCGGCACTGCCGCGGCCGCTGACCCTGCGGCGGGTCGTCCATGCCGCGGTGACGATGGGGGTGAAGGAACTGTGGTTCTACCAGAGTTGGAAGGTGGAAAAAAGTTACTGGAGTTCCCCCATGGTCGCCGAAGAAAATCTGCGCGAGCAAATTTTTCTGGCGTTGGAGCAATCGGTGGATACCGTCATGCCGGAACTGCATTTTCAACGCCGGTTTCAAACCTTTGTTCAGGAGGATCTGCCCCGGATGAGTGCCGGTGGGGAACTGCTGATCGCACACCCCGATCCGGCCGCGGTGCCGTGTCCCCGCGGGCTGTCCGGCAAAACGACACTGGTGGTCGGTCCGGAGGGCGGGTTCACCCCCCGCGAAGTGGAGCAGTTGACGGCGGCCGGCGGCACCATGATCGGACTCGGCCCGCGTATCCTGCGGACCGAAGTCGCGGTGCCGGTGCTGATCTCCCGGCTTTTTGATGGGGTTCAGTGACCGATGGTCTTGGGCGGCAACGGCAGCCGCTGGTAGAAAAGATGGGTCACGGAGCGGCCGATATCGTTCCAACGCTGTTCAAAATCGCTGACGATGCCGTCCAGAGCCGGGTCGGCGGCAACGGCACGGAAGAGGCCGGAGGTTTCCAGCACATCGCGCACCGCGGCACAGTAGGTCTGGTCGTCGCTTGAAAAATGGAAAATCCCATCGGTTTTCAAGACCCGGTGCAGTTGTGCCGTAAAATCGGACGACAACAGCCGGTGCCCCCGGTGACGGTCTTTGGGCCACGGATCGGGGCAGAGCAGGTGGATGCGGTCAAAACAGCCGTCCGGAGCCGCAAAACTGATGAGGAACCGGGCTTCTGTCCGCAGGACCGTCAGATTGTTCAGCCGGGCGCGGTTGCGGCGGCGGATCACCTTGCGGAGGCGGCCGAGCATGACATCTGCCGCCAGAATGTTCCGTTCCGGAAAGCGGGCGGCCAGTTGGATGGTGTACGATCCGGCACCGCAGCCGAGATCAAGTTCGGTCACGGTCTGCTGATAATGGGCCGCATCCGGCAGCGGGGCGTATGTTCCGGTAAGGAAACGGATTTCGGCATCTTCAGGGTGTCCAGCCATTATTCCAACTCCAAAAGTTTGCGTACCAGAGTTTCCCCGCGCAGGAATCCGAGATCACCGGTGGGGGCAAGGTTTTCGCTGAAAGTCCGGACCGCATCGGCCTGAAACGACGGGCCGCAAACCGCCAGCGGGACCGGGGTGGTGGTGTGCTGACGCAGTTCGATCGGTACCGGATGATCGGGAAGCACGGCAAAGTTGACCGGTTGCCCCGCCAGTGCCGCGCGCACCGGGGCCACGATGCGCGCATCGAAATCTTCGATCGCCTGTAATTTGAGTTTGAGGTCGCCGATGTGGGAGCATTCGTCGATCGCCTCCAGATGGAGATAGACCAGATCGTGCGTTTTGAGCGCTTCCAGTGCGGCGGCGACTTTGCCTTCGTAATTGGTGTCGAGGAAGCCGGTCGCCCCTGGCACATCGACCACCGTCATGCCGGTACAGCGGCCCAGCCCCTTGATAACATCCACCGCGCTGATGATGGCCCCGGTTTTACCGGCGTAACGCTCCGAAAAGAGGGGCATTACCGGTTTTCTGCCGGGACTCCAGGGCCAGATATCTGTGGCCACGGTCCGGCCGCTGCGGTAGAGCGGATGGCGGATCAGAAATTCATGGGCCCGGTTGCCGAGGTCCTCCAGAAAAGCGACGGTCGCCGCCGCTTCCGGCGAATCGTTCAGCGGTTTCAGCCGCAGTTCCGCCACCGGCAGATCCTGGGAGGAATCCGGTTTTTCGTATGCGATCTCCGGCGAGAATCCCGGACCGTGCAGTACCAGCAGGTTACGGTAACTGACTCCGGGGTGGAATGTGACCAGATCGGACCCGAATTCCTGCTGCAAGGCCTGCATCAGTTCGGTTGAAATGGCGTTGTCGATGTGTCCGGCCGAATAATCGCGGAGGATGCGCTGATCATCGACCGTGACCAGATTGCAACGCCAGGCAATGTCATCCGGTGCCAGTTTGATTCCCTGGCTGGCGGCTTCGATGGGGCCGCGGCCGGGATAATTTTTTTCCGGGCAGAATCCCAATACGGACATATTGGCCACATCGGATGAGGTCGGAAGACCATCCGGCAGGGTGAGAAATGTGCCATTCATGCCATCGGCGGCAATGGCATCCATGGCCGGTGTGGCGGCGGCCTCGAGCGGTGTTTTGCCATTGAGTGCGGCAAGCGGCAGATCCGCCATGCCATCGGCAAGGAAGATCACGGCTTTTACGTGCTGTTTCATCATAAATTTTTCCTGCTTTGAAATCTTCATTTCTTTACAATACCATTTCCCCGCCGGGATTGCAAACGGCCGGGTGGCAAAACGGTAGCCAAAAACATCCGGAAACCGTCAAAATCGACCCGAATAAAGGATTGAAATAAAGCGTGGCGGGTGTATATTGATGATGTTGTTTTTACAAACAGCAGACAGAACCGGGGTTCGGTAAAAAAGGAGATGGCGTGGATATTACACTTTTGGTGCTGGCAGCCGGAATGGGAAGCCGTTACGGCGGGTTGAAACAGTTGGATCAGCTTGGTCCCGGCGGTGAAACGCTGATGGATTATTCGGTATTTGATGCGATCCGGGCGGGTTTTACGCGGGTGGTTTTTGTGATCCGGCGTGATTTTGAGGACGCTTTCAAAGAACAGATCGCGGCCAAATATACCGGGCGCATCAAAATCGACTACGCTTTTCAGGATCTGGATGACCTGCCGGATGGCTTCAGCCGCCCGGCGGACCGCGTCAAACCCTGGGGGACCGGACATGCCGTGCTGGCGGCCCGGAACCTGATCCGCGAACCCTTCGCCATGATCAATGCCGACGATTTTTACGGGCGGCGCAGTTACGAATTGCTGGCCGGGTATCTCAAAGACTGCCGCACCGATCTGCTGAACGGCTGTCTGTGTGCCTATCCCATGTGCAATACGCTTTCCGAAAACGGTACGGTGTCCCGCGGGATCTGCGCCGCCGATGAAGCCGGTAATCTGGTCAGCGTGGTCGAGCATACCAGCCTGAAACCCGATGGCGACGGCGTGGTGGATGAAAATGGCGACCGCTTTACCGGCAAAGAACCGGTTTCCATGAATTGCTGGGGTTTTTCGCCGGCCCTTTTCCCGGAACTGGAACGGCTGTTCCGGGAATTCCTGGCGGCTCACGGCAACGAGATCAAGAGCGAATTTTATATCCCGTTTGCGGTGGATCAGCTGATCCGCGAGGGGAAAGCCGCATTCCGGATGCTGGTCAGCGATGCCCAGTGGTTCGGTGTAACCTATCGGGAAGACCGGCCCGGCGTGGTCGGCGGTCTGGAAAAATTGACTCACGACGGAGAATATCCGGAGGGGCTTTATCGTTGAGGAAAAAAATATGAGCAGAAATCAGAATCAGTTGCGCGCCGTTTGCGATGAATTTTTCATTTACGGCGATTATCTGGTGGCGGTCCCTTTCGGTACCGGTCACATCAATGACACCTATCAGGTCACATACGATCAGGGCGGGATCCGGCTGCATTACACGCTGCAGCGCATCAACACTTCGATCTTCAAAAAGCCCGAAGAACTGATGGAAAATTTCTCCCGGGTCACGACCCACATGCTGAATAAGATCATTTCGGCCAAACTGCGGACGGTCAAACGCACCATCCGTCTGCTTTCCGCCCGCAACGGCAAGCCCTTTGTGGTTGATGCCGAAGGCAATTACTGGCGCGCCTACATTTTTATCGAAAATGCCAGAACCTATGATATCATCGAAAGCGAAATGCACGCATTCAAAGCGGCCCGCACCTTCGGCGATTTTCAGAACGATCTGGTGGATCTGCCGGGAGCCCGCCTGAATGAGACCATTCCGGATTTCCACAATACGCCGAAACGGCTGGAAGCCCTGAATGCGGCGGTGAAAGCGGATATCTGCGGACGGTTGAAAGATGTCGGCCCGGAACTGGATTTCATCATGGCGCGTGCCGGGGATTGCTCGCGGCTGGTGGATCTGTGTACTGCCGGTGATATCCCGGAACGCATCACCCACAACGACACCAAACTCAACAACATCCTGATCGACGACGTCTCCGGCGAAGGCATTTGCGTGATCGACCTCGATACCGTGATGCCCGGTCTGGTGCATTACGACTTCGGCGACATGGTGCGGACCGGGACCAGCCCGGCGGCGGAAGATGAACGGGATCTTTCCAAAGTCACCATGCGCTTTGAAATGTTCGAGGCACTGCTGCGCGGTTATCTGGCCAGCGCGGACAAGTTCCTGAATCCCTGTGAACGGGAGGAACTGCCGTTTGCCGGTAAACTGATCACGCTGGAAAACGGTATCCGGTTCCTGACCGACTATCTGCAGGGGGATACCTATTTCAAGACACACCGGCCGAATCACAATCTGGACCGGTGCCGCACCCAGTTGAAACTGGTTTCTTCCATCGAAGAGCAGTTCGACGCCATGCACAAATTGTTGAAAGATATCGGCCCCCGGTCCGCTGTCAAAAAATAACCGGCCCGGCGGCATCCGCCGCTGCGGTTGGAACAATATTTCCGGAACTGACAACGCCAAAGAAAGGAAACGGTCATGGAAGTTGTGATCCGCCCCACCACCCAGTCCGCGGTGAACCTCACCGCCCAGTTGATTGCCGACGCGCTCCGCGCCAAACCGGACATGGTCCTCGGTCTCGCCACCGGTCGTACCATGGAAGCCGTGTATGCCCGGCTTGCGGAAATGTACCGCAAGGAAAATCTTGATTTCTCGCTGGCCCGCAGCTTCAATCTGGATGAATACATCGGTCTCGGTCCGGAGAACAAAAACTCCTACCGTTACTACATGAACACCCAGCTTTTCGATCACATCAACATCGACAAGCGCAACACCCATCTGCCCGATGGTCTGGCCGAAGATGTCGAAGCGGAAGGCCCCCGCTATGAAGCCGAGATCGACGGTGCCGGCGGGATCGATATCCAGCTTCTCGGTATCGGCCGCGATGGTCACATTGGCTTCAACGAACCGCTTTCTTCGTTGAGCAGCCGCACCCGCGCCAAGTCTCTGACGCCGGAAACCTATGAACAGAACGCGCCGCTCTTCGACAAGCCCGAAGATATGCCGATGCGCGCTTTCACCATGGGCGTCGGCACCATTCTCGATGCCCGCCGTCTGATCCTGCTTGCCACCGGCGCGGAAAAGGCCGATATTCTTGCCCAGGCGGTCGAAGGGCCGGTGACCTCCATGATCTCCTCCACCGCGCTTCAGCTGCATCCCAATGCCATTGTCATCGTCGATGAAGAAGCGGGTGCCAAGCTGACCGGCCGCAAATACTATGACTGGATCTTTGCCCACGAGCCCAAATGGGCCGCGTATCAGAACATCTGATGACGGCATGAAAAAAGCCGGCTGACCGGCCGGCTGACATCATGGTATGTCGATCAGGGGGCTGTTGCCAAACCTCAAAAAAGGTGAGCAACAGCCTTTTTCTATTGTTTGATCTGAATATTTTGGCGTATCATAAGTCATAACAGGAGAAAATGATGGCTTATTTTACCAATTTTCAAGGGTATTGATCCCTTTGCTCAACCATTCCGTTTGAGAAGACATGAAGGTTGAGATTTGATAAAAAAGTTGGAATTGTTTTTATCGGTGACGATACAAACAATTCCGCTGAAAGTTTTGGGAAGATGGGGTGCGGGGAAGATAACCTTTTTTCAAAAAGGTGTCTTCCCCGCAAAGCCATTTGGCAACAGCCTCTTTTTTTTATGCTTCTTCTTCCGCCGGTGCCGCGGCGACATCAATGATCCGCATCCGGGTCCATTTGCCGCCGAAATAACGCCAGGTGAAGATCACCGCCAGCAGGGGGATGTTCACCAGCATGGCGATCCAGAGGGTCCACCACGGCAGACCGCTGTAGAAAAAGATCAGGCACGGCAGGGCAAAGACAAAGATGCTGGTCAGAGTGATGACCCACATGGGGAACCGGGTGTCGCCGGCACCGCGGATGGCGTTGGAAAAAACCAGATTCACCGAGTCGAAAAGCAGATACGCGCTGATAAGATAAAGCATGGTGCTGGCATATTGCAGCGTGGCGGCCTGATTCGGATCATCCGGCCGGACAAAGGGGGCCAGCACCAGCGATTGGAAGCAGGAAAAGAGCAGGATCATCAACAGGGTGTAGATCCCCACCAGGATCATGCAGCTGCGTACCGATTTGCGGGCCAGCGGGATGTTTTCGCCGCCGACCGCCTGACCGACCAGGACCGCCGCCGTCGTGCCGATGCCGAGGACCGGACAGAAGGCAATGGAGTTGATGCCGAAGGTGATGCTGGTGGCTTCGTGGATCGCCACACCGTAACACCCCAGCAGCAGACTGAAGATGTTGAAGGCGACCAGGTCCAGTGTCAGATGGATCCCGCTGGGAAAGCCGTAACGGATCATCCGGCGCAGCAGGGCC
>JAFQLP010000075.1 GCA_017414565.1 Lentisphaeria bacterium
CCATCAGGTCGCGGGCCGCCTTGACACGGTATTCGGTCGGGCATTCGTAGTTGTTGATCAGTTCCGCAACGGAAGTCTGGACCGCTTTGACCAGTTTCGGATGGCAATGACCGACGCTGGTCACCAGCACGCCGCTGGTCCAGTCGATGAACTTATTGCCGTCAACGTCGGTAACGATGCAATCTTCGCCCTTTTCCCAAACCACGGAAGCCTGATAGCCGCAGGCAAAGGCTTCATATTTGTGCCATTCGTCGATGAGAGCGGCACTTTTGGGACCGGGGATGGCGGTTTTGATACAGCTGTACATGATATTCTCCTTGAAAAGTTATGCCTGCCGATTATCGGGCAAGCGTTTTGATTTCGTTGACAACACAGCGGGCAGATTTGCCCTGGGACGCCGAGATGATATCCGAAAGGATGCTTTCCCGGATCTCCCAACCGGCTTCTTCGCTGGCCCATCCCATATGCGGCGACAGGATCGCGTTCTTCAAGCCGAAAAGTTCAAATTCCGGCGGCGGCGGTTCGACATCGAAAACGTCGATACCGGCACCGGCAATGCGTTCTTCGCGGAGCGCGGCGGCCAGCGCGGGCACATCGACCATCGGGCCGCGGGCCGTGTTGACCAGATAAGCGGTCTTCTTCATCCAACCGATCGCTTCGGCATCGACGATCTTGCGGGTCTCGTCGTTCAGCGGGGTGTGGATCGTCACAAAGTCAGAGGTGGAAAAGAGCGTTTTCTTGTCCACAAAAGTAAGCCCCTGCGCTTCGTACTGACGGCGGGTCTCGGCCGGCAGATACGGATCACAGGCAATGATCTTGAACCCGAACGTGCGGAGTTTGCGGAAGACCCGGCTGCCGATCCGGCCGCAGCCGAGGATGCCGAGCGTCTTGCCGTCAAGCCGGTAAACCGGGAAGAGATCGCCGAAGTCCCAGGCACCGGCGGCACTGGATTCCTCCAGGCATTTGCGGGCGCGGAAAAGCCGGCGGGCGCAGGCAAAAATCAGGCTGATGGCGTGTTCCGCCACGTCTTCTTTGCAGTAGTCGGGCTGATAAGCAAACTGGATGCCGTATTTGGTACAGGCATTGACATCCACATTGTCGTAACCGATGCCGTGACGGATGATCAGTTTGCACTTGGTCAGACGGCTGATCAGGGATTCCGGCATTTTCACCATGTTGACGACCACCACATCGGCATCTTTGATCGCCTCGTAAACTTCGTCTTCCGGACGGAACTTCAGCTGACAGGCAACAAAATCAATACCGAGAGCCTCCAGTTTTTCCGCTTCGTAATTGAGATCGGCTTCGATGTAGTCGGTCACAACCGCTTTAAACTTTGCCATTTTTCCGTATTCCTTATAAATATGTATTGATAGAGACACCGGCACCGGAAGTGCCGGATGATGTGTTACCGGTATTCGACCTTGACCGTGGCCGCCGCTTTGTCGGCACGGTAGATCGCTTCCACCACCTCCAGCACCTTGACCGCATCGTCACCGTTGACGAAGGTTTCCAGATTGCCGTCCAGGATCTGCCGGGCGATTTCGTTGACATATTCCAGACCGAGCGAACCGCAGTAGCCGGGGACCGGGTCCAGTTCAAACTCAATGATCTGCCGGGGTGCGCCGCCGAATTTCGGGCTGTTGCTGCAAATCATCATCGTTTGCCTGGTGCCTTCAAAAGAGGGAGCGAAATTGATGCACCCCAACGTGCCGCGCAACGCCAGATAGAGGTCGCGTCCGTAGGGATAGCTGTCCGGAACCGTGTAGCTGATATCCAGAGCCAGCGTAGCACCCTTGCTGAAGGTGGCAATAGCAAACGAATTGTCTTCGATCTCGTATTTCTGGTTGACCCGGACATTCTTGCCGGCAACCGTTTCGATCTCATCATTGAGCAACCAGCGGTACAGGTCGATCCAATGCACGCCCAGGTTGTACATGGGGCCGCCGCCGGACTTTTTCGGATCGAGCATCCATTCACTGTGACCGTCGATGTAGCGGTGCAGACCGCCGGCGGCACAACGGCCTTCGCAACCGACGATTTCGCCGAGCAGGCCGGAGTCGATGACTTCTTTCATCTTCCGGGTCACCGGATGATAACGCCACAGGTAGGGTGTGGAAAACAGAACCTTGTTTTCCCGGCAGGCAGCCGCGATCCGGGCGGCATCGCCGGAGGTGTGGGCTACCGGTTTTTCGACAACCACATGAATCCCGCGTTCAGCGGCCGCCACCGCGGCATCGGCGCATTCGCAATGCGGCAGAAAGATATAGACCAGATCCGGTTTTTCCCGATCAAGCATCGGCTGCCAATCGGCATAGGTTTCGACCCCGAACTGGCGCGTGAACGATTCACGCAGTTCCGCTTTGGCATCGGTCGCCGCCACCACCCGGGTGTACGGGCAGCTCTGGAAATGAGGCATATAGGTGAACGGGTGCAAATGCCCCAGACCGATAATGCCGACTTTGAGTTCTTGTTTCATGTTGTTATCCTCTTTGATTTGAGTGGTTTGTTCAAAGTTGTCCGATCTCCACCTCGGCCCCGCGCTGTTCCGCCGAAACATACGCGGCGTAGATCGCGGCGGTGGTGTCCAGAGCCAACCCCAGATCCGACTGCGGCGCGGTCCCGTTGACAGCGCAGGCCACAAAATCCTGGATCTCGCCCTGATAGCCCATGGTGAAAAATTCATCCGGGGCGGCAAAACTCCACCCCTCCTGGGTGCTGACTTTTTCGGTCAGGTAGATATCTTTGAATTCTTCGCCCCGCGGATTGTACAGATCCATCAGCCCGGCCGGACTCAACCGGCTCCGGGAACGGTGATTGTTGGCAAAGACTTCCACATAATCGTAGATCCCGCCCAGCACGACTTCGCTGGTCAGGATATCGGCCACGGTGCCATCGTCGAATGTGATGTGCATGAAACCGTAGTCCTCGATATCGCGGTAATCGGTACGGATCAGTTGTTTGTCTTCGTACTGCGGCAGCCGGGTCAGTTCATGCACCCGGGCCGATACCGTGGCGGGACGGATCGGCGCGCCGTGGCGGACCATCCCCTCCACCCGCTTGAGATACAGGATGCCGCCCAACGGGTGACAGCCCTTGCCGATCAGCGAACCGCCGCCGGCCTGACTCCAGATGCCGTAAACCGGCGAAGCGGAACCGTTGTGCGATTCCTCACCGGTCATCCGGAGGATCTGACACCGGGTCTTTTCGATGATCTCGCGCTCTTTCTGGATGCCCGGCGCGTAAACAAAATTTTCGGCATAGCCGAACATCACGCCCGTTTCATCCACCGCCTGCTTGATGCGTTTCAGCCGTTCCAGCACCTCCTGCAGCATGGGGGCTTTGGGGGCTTTGTCGCCGTAAAAATCAGTGGGATCCGCCGGACCGAATGCCCCGGTCAGCGGTTTTTCGCAAATGATGTGCCGCCCGGCCCGGGCCGCCGCCAGAATCTGCTCTTCGTGCGCGTAGGGCGGCGAACAGACATCGAGCAGATCGATCCGGTCCAGCATGGCTTCCGCCGAATCAAACACCGGAATGCCCCATTTGGCACCGAATGCTTCCCGGCTGGCGGGGCGGAGCGAGGTAACGCCCACGATCTCCACATCGGCACCGTAAACCCGGCGCAACGTCCGCACATGGAAATCCCCGGCAAATCCGGTCCCGATCAATCCGATTTTGAGTTTTTTTCCCATTCGTTCCCCACTTTCCGCAGCAGCAGATGCAAAAATACTATAGTAAATGTAAACCGGTTTTACGAAAATGCAAGCAACCATACCACAAAACCCGTCCGATTCCATGCCGGGAGAAAAGAAAAAATGATCGGAGAAAGATGGTTTTTGGTTCGACTGCTTGCAAAAACATCCGGCTGACTGTATGTTATTGTGTTTACATGCCGCGTTGTGCGGCGGAATGTCACGATTCTTCAGAAAGGAAAAAAGTCATGGCGAATCTTGTAATCCGTCCGGCAGAAGAATGCCAGTACGACATTGTATCCCTTGGCGAGGTCATGCTCCGTCTTGATCCCGGAGATGAACGCATTCACACCACCCGTCAGTTCCGCGTCTGGGAAGGCGGTGGTGAATACAATGTGGCCCGCGGGCTCCGCCGCTGCTTCGGCCTGCGCGCCGGGGTGGTGACCGCCTTTGCCGACAACCCGGTCGGCCGTCTGGTGGAAGACTTCATTCTTCAGGGCGGCGTGGATACCTCGATGATCCGCTGGGTCGAATTTGACGGGGTCGGCCGCAATGTCCGCAACGGTCTCAACTTCACCGAACGCGGCTTCGGTGTCCGCGGTGCCCGCGGCTGCTCCGACCGCGGCAACACCGCCGCTTCGCAGCTCAAAGCCGGCGACATCGACTGGGACGAGATCTTCGGCCGCCGCGGCGTGCGCTGGTTCCACACCGGCGGTATCTTTGCGGCTCTCTCCGAAACCACGCCCGATGTGGTCATCGAAGCGTTGAAAACGGCAAAAAAATACGGTACGATCACCAGTTACGACCTCAACTACCGTCCGTCGCTGTGGAAAGATATCGGCGGCAAAGCCAAGGCACAGGAAGTCAACCGCGAGATCGCCAAATATGTCGATGTTATGATCGGCAACGAAGAAGACTTTACCGCGGCTCTGGGTTTTGAAGTCGAAGGCGTGGACGACAACCTGACCAACCTGCAGACCGACAGCTTCAAGCGGATGATCACCAAAGCGGTTGCCACCTACCCGAATTTCCAAGTCGTGGCAACCACGCTCCGCAGCGTCAAAACGGCCACCGTCAACGACTGGGGCGCCATCTGCTACAACGACGGGAAATTCTTTGAAGCCATCCATCGCCCCGGTCTGGAGATCTTCGACCGCGTCGGCGGCGGCGACAGTTTCGCTTCCGGTCTGGTTTACGGCTTCCTTGCCACCAACGATGCCGAAAAAGCCGTCAATTACGGCGCGGCACACGGCGCGCTTGCCATGACCACCCCCGGCGACACCTCCATGGCACTCAAGTCCGAGGTGGAAAAATTGATGAAAGGCGGCAGTGCCCGGGTCGATCGCTGACCGGCGGCGGGAACTGACATGATCCATCACAGGAGCGGCACATCTGCGGTCGCTCCTTTTTTTATCGAAGGGAAAAAATGTTATGGCTAAAACGATTCTGTTTCAGGGCGATTCCATCACCGATTGCGGCCGGGTCCGCGACGACAATCCCCAACTTTACGCCCAGTTGGGCTGGGGCTATGCCGCCCATGTGGCATCGCGTCTGCTGGCGGACGGGCTCGATCCGGAACTCCGTTTCATCAACCGCGGCATTTCCGGCAACCGCACGCCGGATCTGTACGCCCGCTGGAAGATCGACGCACTCAATCACGAACCCGATCTTATGAGCATTCTGATCGGGGTGAATGACACCTGGCATGAATTCTACAACCGGAACGGGGTGGAAGTTGAACGGGCCGCCCGCATTCTGGATGAGATCATCCAATGGACCCGCCGCGTCCTGCCGTCCTGCCGGATCCTGCTGATGGAGCCGTTTGTCTTCCCCATCGGTGTCGCCAACGAAGCATGGCTGGAGGAAGTAAAACTCCGCGCGATCGAAGTACGGAAGATCGCCGCCCGGTACAATCTGGGATTTCTCCCGCTGCAGGAACGCCTGGAAATGGCAGCCCGGACGGCGGGTTCTCCGGAATACATCCTTTCAGACGGCGTCCACCCCACCCTCGCCGGTCATCAGATCATTGCCGATGCCTGGTTGGAGGCGGCCGCACCGCTGCTGTGATCCCACCCCGTTTAAAAGCAAAAACGGCTCCGGAAAACGATCTCCGGAGCCGTTTTTTTCATCTCTGTCAGCGATTCGCCAACACCTCTTTTTCGTAGGTGCGGACCTCTTTGAGCCAGGCGATATCTTCCGGCGTATCGTGACGGCGGCAATATTCCGCCCAGATCGCGCCGAACGGCATCATCTTGAGTTCTTCCTGCATGGCCAGACGGGCGGTGTAGTCACCGGCGGTTTCGTCGGCGGCCATCGCGGCGGCAGGTTCCAGCAGAGCCATCAGCAGAGCCGCTTTCATGGAGCGGGCACCGATGATCCAGGCGGCAAGCCGGTTGATGCTCGCATCGAAGTAATCCAGACCGACATGGACCCGGTCTTCGCAGCCGCCGCGGACGACCTCGCGGGCAATGGCTTTCAGGTCATCGTTCAGCACCACCACATGGTCGCTGTCCCAACGGACGCCGCGGCTGACATGCAGCAGCAGTTCCGGGAAGAAAAGCAGCAGCGAACCGATCTTGTCGGCAATCGTTTCGGTGGGATGGAAATGCCCCGCATCCAGACAGACCATCTGCTTGCGGCTGAGGGCGTAATTCATGTAGAATTCGTGAGAACCGGTCACATAACTTTCGGAACCGATGCCAAAGAGTTTGCATTCCACCGCATCCCGGTCGCAATTCCGGTCGATATCGACCGCAAAGATCCGGTCCAGCGACTCGATCAGCCGTTCCCGGGGGGCCACCCGGTCAACCGGGGTGTCTTTGTAACCGTCCGGGATCCAGAAATTGGTGATACAGCATTTGCCGAGCTGTTTGCCGAAGGCTTCGCCGATCTTCCGGCAGGCGATACCGTGCCGGACCCAGAAATCCCGCACCGCCGCATCCGGACTGCTCAATGTGAAACCGGTGGCCGCCATCGGATGGGAGAAATAGGTGGGATTGAAATCCAGCCCCATACCGCGCTCGGCCGCCCAATCGGCAAAGCGGGAGAAATGCTCCGGCTGCAATTCATCGCGTTCCACTTTCCTGCCGTTGGTTTCGGCGTAGATTGCGTGCAGGTTGAGCCGCAGTGCGCCCGGGATCATTTTGCGGGCGAAATCGAAGTCGGCCCGCAGTTCATCGCCGTTGCGGGCGCGGCCGGGATAATTGCCGGTCACAGCGATACCGCCGTCCAGCCCGGCCGAACTTTCAAAACCGGCCACATCGTCCGCCTGCCAGCACTGCACGCTGACCGGGATCGCATCCAAACGGGCAAAAGCCTGTTCCACATCCACCCCTATGGCCTGATAGGCGTTGCGGGCACATTCAAAAACATTGCTCATAGCGATTCTCCTCAAAAATATTGAAGTTTCTTTCGTTTCCTGCCCATTATCATACCACCAAAACAGACGATATGCAACCCGCCGGCAAACAAAAACAGAAAAACACCCGGCAGTATATTGAAAAACCCGCATTCGGGATGTATATTATCGGATTGACAATGGCGGGAGCGCGCGGCGTTTCCGGCGTTCAGTGTTTTTTCAGCGGCCGATGGCCGACAACATTCCAAAATGGGAGGAAAACATGGGCAAAACAATGCAAACTATCGACGGCAATCATGCCGCCTCGTATGTGGCCTACGCTTTCAGCGAGGTCTCTGCGATCTACCCCATCACCCCGTCTTCGCCGATGGCGGAGTACGCCGATGCCTGGTCCGCAAAAGGCAAGAAAAACATGTTCGGCGAACCGCTCCAGATTGTTGAAATGCAGTCCGAAGCCGGTGCTGCCGGTGCCGTCCACGGCGCGCTTTCCGCCGGTGCTCTGACCACCACCTACACGGCCTCCCAGGGGCTGCTGCTGATGGTCCCGAACATGTACAAGATCGCCGGCGAAATGCTGCCGACCGTTTTCCACGTGACCGCCCGCGCGCTCGCCGCGCAGTCGCTCTCCATCTTCGGCGACCACTCCGACGTGATGGCGTGCCGCGCCACCGGTTTTGCCATGACCTCCGCCGCCAGCATCCAGGAAACCCACGATCTGGCACTGGTCGCCCACCTGGCGACGCTCGAAAGCAAGGTCCCGTTCCTCTCGTTCTTCGACGGCTTCCGCACCTCTCACGAATACCAGAAGGTCGAACTGCTCGACTATGAAGACATGAAGTCGCTGGTCGACATGAAGTATGTGGAAGATTTCCGTGCCCGCGCGCTCCGTCCGGAAGCTCCGTATGCCAAGATGGCCGCGCAGAACCCCGACGTCTATTTCCAGGGCCGTGAAACCACCAACAACATGTACGATGCCGTTCCCGGTATCGTTCAGAAATACATGGACAAAGTTGCCGCTCTGACCGGCCGTCCGCTCCATCTCTTTGACTATGTCGGTGCTCAGGATGCCGACAAGGTCATCGTGGTCATGGGTTCCGCCTGCGAAGTTGTCGAAGAAGCGATCAACTACCTGAACGCAAAAGGTGAAAAACTCGGTCTGATCAAGGTCCGTCTGTACCGTCCCTTCTCCGTGGAAGCTCTGGTCGATGCCATTCCGGCCACGGTCAAAAAGATCGCCGTCCTCGACCGCACCAAGGAACCGGGCTGCCTCGGCGAACCGCTCTACCTCGATGTCAAAGCGGCTCTGGCCAACACCCGTCCGGAAATCACCGTGATCGGCGGCCGCTTCGGTCTGGCCAGCAAAGAATTCACCCCGTCCATGGTTCTGGCGGTCTATCGTCACCTCGACGGTGCCTGCTTCCACAACTTCACCGTCGGTATCAACGACGACGTCTCCCATCGCTCCCTGGCGATCGAAGAAACCATCGTCACCGAACCGGCCGGCACGACCTCCTGCATGTTCTGGGGTCTCGGCTCCGACGGTACGGTCGGTTCCAACAAGAACTCCGTGGCCATCATCGGTGACAACACCGACAAATATGTCCAGGCCTACTTCTCCTACGACTCCAAGAAGTCCGGCGGTATCACGATCAGCCATCTGCGTTTCGGCGACAAACCGATCACCAGCGAATACCTGATCACCGCGCCGAATTTCGTGGCCTGCCACAACCCGGCCTACATCGGCATGTACGACATGGTCTCCGGCATCAAGGAAGGCGGCACGTTCCTGCTGAACACCTCCGCCACGGCGGAAGAAGCGTTTGCCACCCTGACCCGCGATATGCAGGAAGTCATCATCGCCCGCAAGATCCGTTTCTATGTGGTCGATGCGCTCAAGGTCGCGCTGGCGGTCGGCAGCCCGAAATACATCTCCACGATCATGCAGACCTGCTTCTTCAAGCTGGCCGGCATCATTCCGGAAGAAAAAGCCATCGGCTATATCAAGTCCGGTATCGAAAAGAAATTCGCCAAGAAGGGCCAGAATGTCGTCGATCAGAACAAGCTCTGCGTTGACAAGGCTCTCGACGGCCTCTGCGAAGTCGCGGTCCCGGCCTCTCTCGACGGCGTGGCCTGCTACACCCCGGTCGACAAGTTCGCCAACTGCGGCGATTTCGCCAACAAACTGATGAAGCCGGTCCTGGCGCAGAAGGGCGACGAAGTCCCGGTCTCCGCCATGAGCATCGACGGCTCCATGCCCACCGGTACCGCCCGCTTTGAAAAGCGCGGCGTGGCTCCGATGGTCCCGCAGTGGGATCCGGCCAAGTGCATCCAGTGCAACCAGTGCGTGATGAGCTGCCCGCATGCCGCGATCCGCGCCAAACTGATCAAGGCCGACGATCTGGCGGCGGCTCCGGCCTCCTTTGCCACCGTCGATGCCAAAGCGGTCAAGGAACCGGGCCTGAAGTACCGGCTCCAGGTCTATGTGGACGACTGCCTCGGCTGCGGCGTCTGCGTGGAAACCTGTATCGCCAAGGAAAAAGCTCTGGTCATGGCGGATGCCGCCGGCGAACGCAAAGCCGGTCAGCAGACCAATGTTGAATTCTTCAACAACCTGGCCGACAATGTCATGGGCGGCACCAGCGACTCCACCATCAAGGGTCTGGGCTTCAAACTGCCGTACTTTGAATTCAACGGTGCCTGCGCCGGTTGCGGCGAAGCTCCGTATGTCAAACTGGTCAGCCAGCTCTTCGGTAACCGCATGATCGTTGCCAACGCCACCGGCTGCTCCTCGATCTACTCCGGTTCCTTCCCGAGCCTGCCCTACTGCAAGGACAAGGAAGGCCGCGGTCCGGCGTGGGCGAACTCGCTCTTCGAAGACAACGCGGAATACGGTTTCGGTATGCGCGTGGCGGTTGATTCCAACCGTAAGCAGCTGCAGAACCTGATCAAGCGCGCGCTGGAACTCGGCGTCTGCTGCGATCAGATGCAGGCCGCTCTCGATTACGCGCTCGCCAACTGGGACAAGACCGATGACGAAGCCATCGCCAACCAGACCAAACTCGGCGACCTCCTGAAGATCGCGGTCGAAAAGACCGAAGGCGAAAAACGCGAAGTCTACACCAAGATGCTCGAACTCAAGGACTACTTCGTTGACAAGTCGGTCTGGATCATCGGCGGTGACGGCTGGGCCTACGATATCGGTTACGGCGGGTTGGATCATGTGGTTTCCCAGAACCGCAATGTCAACATCCTCGTCCTCGACACCGAAGTTTACTCCAACACCGGCGGTCAGGCCTCCAAGTCCACCCCGATCGGTGCGGTCGCGCTCTTTGCCGCTGCCGGTATGCGCATCACCAAGAAGAACCTCGGCTTCATGTGCATGAGCTACGGCAATGTGTATGTGGCCTCCATCTCCATGGGTGCCAACCGTCAGCAGACCCTGAACGCCATCCGCGAAGCGGAAGCGCACAACGGTCCGTCGATCATTCTGGCCTACGCTCCCTGTATGCTCCACGGCATCAACATGAGCAAGAGCCAGGTGGAAGAAAAGCGGGCTGTCGAAGCCGGTTACTGGCCGCTGTACCGCTACAACCCGAACGCGGAAAAACCGTTCATCTGGGAAACCAAAGATGCGGTTCTTGGCTTCCAGGACTTCATCCGCAGCGAAAACCGCTATGCGCAGCTGCTCAAGGTCAACCCGGTCGAAGCTGAAAAGCTGTACGCCCAGGCCGAAGCAGACGGTGCCCGCCGGATGGAATTCTACAAGAAGCTCGGCGAAATCCTGTAATCAACGGCCATTGTTACCGCTCCCGTTTTCCGCTGCGGCGGAGACCGGGACGGAACAAAAGTCCGATTACAAAAAAAAGATCCCGGATTCCGGGATCTTTTTTTGTGCCTGAAAAGGGCGTTTTATCCGATGGTTTGCCAGAGGGCAAAAGTCCCCGGATTTTCCAGCGTAACGGTACCGTCCGGCAGCATTTCCGCCGGACCGGAGGCGTAGATCAGGGTGGACTGCCGGTGCGGCGGGGCCAGTCGGGCCGTCGGGGCATCGTCCAGAGTCCGGTACACGATAACGAATCCGCTGTCGGCGGCAAATCCGGAAAGCCCCCCCTGCCCCGGCATGGTGCCGATGGGATGAACATCACCGGCAAAGATCGCCTCCCGGTACTGCCGGTGGATCGCCATGATTCCGGCGGCGGTATCGAGCAACTCCGCCGGTTGGCGGGACGGCTGGAACCAGAGCAGCGGTTCCGCAAAAAGCGTAACGCCGAGCCAGAACCGGAAATCGTATGCATCCGGCACCGGAAAACCTTTGGTCACATAGACACTGTAATCGATCTCGGCGGGGCTGGCGACCTCGATCTGAAGCAGCCGGGTCGGCACGAAACGGCTGAGTGTCCACAAATTACGCAATGTCTGCACCGGATGATAATTCACCGGCGTGAAATCGTGGCAGACATAGCGGTTTTCCAGAAAAATCGTGCCGAATTCCGTCAGATATCCGACACCGCCCCGAATGCCGTTGGTCACATCCAGATTTACCGTGATCCGGCCGTCGGATTCCCGGTACAGTTTCCGCAACAGCGCAACGAAATTCCGTTCCGCCCGGTAACTGGTGAACCGGACACCGTCCAGTTTGAAAATACGGATACCGTATTCCCGGTACCAGTTCAGCAGCACCTCCGCCGATTCTTCGTGGTCCCTGAATTCCCGGTTGCTGCCGGCGGCAAACCAGAGCGACAGATCCAAACCGTGCGATCGGGCGGCATCGACCAGCGGCCGCAGTCCCCGCGGCAATTTGACCGGATCGACCTGCCAGAAATCCCGTCCGACCGGGCGGTTGAAGCGGGTGATATCCGCCAGGACACCGCCCTGCTGATAACCGTCGTCCACCTGATACACATCGGCACCGCAACGCGCCGAAGCCGCGATCTCCGCCAGCAGGAAATCTTCGTTGACCCGCTGATAAAACGATCCGCTGCCCCAAGGATTCACGGTAATGGCGTGGCGGCACTGACGGCCCTGCGGGATCCGGCGGCAGTAGAAACGCCGGACCAGCGATGCCGCATCACCGGCGGCGGCATCGAGTGCGCCGAACCAGCTGCGGTGACTGACCAGACAACGCCCCGGTTCCACATCGGATTCCGTAAACCCGCATCCGCACTGACAGATCCCGCCGTCACGGATGAGGAAATCAAAATCCGTGGTATCCCGGCGTTCATTGGGCGGCGGAGCCTCCTGAAACATCACCAGCACCGTATCCTGCACCCGCCCATGCAGAATACTGCCGGGCAATGTGCCGTCGGCCGCCGGGCGGTGTTCCCGCAGCAGATCGTTGGAAAAATCGGTGCGCATCCGGAATTCCACGCTTCTGATATCCGTTGCCGGGGAAACCGGCGTCACGGTATCCATGACCGGAAAAAACTCCGGTTTCCCGGCGTTTTTGTCTTCATGCCGGAGCCGCGGCGTGACCAACGACAGCGGGACCACCGCACTGGTGATCTCCCATTCGATACCGGTCATCGGCAATCCCGGATACAATACATAACGGTAGAGCCGTTTGATTTCGCGGCGTGCCTCCCAGGTTTCTACCTCGATCAACACCGCCCCGTTGTCACTGGCCGAAGCCTCCACGGCTTCCACCCGGGTCACCACCGGCACCGCATCGGCGCAATCCGGCTCGGCCATGACTTCCAGACCGGCCGCCGACACATCGAATCCGCGATTGCGCCCGGCAATGATTTTCCCATTCAACGATATCGACCCGGTCCGCGGCGCACCGGCGGAAAAATCAATGATCCGCTCCAAACCGCCGCTTTGCAATACCAGTTGCTGACCGGCATAACGGGCACAGCATTCCGCCCCGTCCCACACCAATTCCATAACCGCCGCCTCCTGTGTTAAAGCACCGTATTTCCGTTAAGATACCATATCTGCCATTTTTTGCAATTGAAAACCGGTTGCCGATTTGATTTTTCCCGATCCCCCCCTACATTAATCGTGTATGTCCGTAAAAAACAAATACAG
>JAFQLP010000076.1 GCA_017414565.1 Lentisphaeria bacterium
GTGAAAAAATTGACCCTGCTCTGCAAATCCCTGCGGCCGCTGCCGGAAAAATTCCACGGTCTGACCGATGTGGAACAGCGTTACCGGCAGCGTTATCTCGACCTGATCGTGAATGAAGAAAGCCGGGAGGTTTTCCTCAAACGCATCCGGATCATCAGCGAACTCCGCCGGTTCATGGAATCCCGCGGCTTTATGGAAGTGGAGACCCCGATGCTGCAGACACTGGCCGGCGGTGCCTCTGCCAATCCTTTCAAAACTTTCTACGAAGCGATCAATTCGCCCATGTACATGCGGATCGCGCCGGAACTTTTCCTGAAGCGTCTGCTGGTCGGCGGCTTTGAACGGGTCTTCGAGATCAACCGCAACTTCCGCAACGAGGGCGTTGACCGCCGCCACAGTCCGGAATTCACGATGATGGAGTGCTATCAGGCGTACGGCAACTGCGAATCCATGATGGAATTGATCGAAGACCTCATCACCACCATTGCCATGAAGGTTTGCGGCACCCTGCAGATCGACCACGGCAACGGCAAAGTCATCAATCTGGAAAAACCGTGGCGGCGCGTGACCTATCACGATCTGGTCCGCGAAAAAGGCGGTGACGACTGGTTCGATATCACGCCGGAAGAACGGCTTGCCCGGGCCAAAGCGATGGGGCTGGATGTCAACGAAAATACCCCCGATTTTGAAGTGACCAACGAGGTTTACGAAAAATTGCAGGAACCGAACCTGATCCAGCCCACCTTTGTCATGCGGATGCCCGCGGTGTTGCTGCCGCTGGCGCGCACCTGCGAAGACGATCCGTCGGTGGTCGATGTCTTTGAACTCGAGATCAACGGTCAGGAGATCGCGCCTGCTTACACGGAATTGAACGATCCGATCGATCAGCGTCGCCGGTTCATGGAGCAGTTTGAACGGGAAAAACAGCCGGGTGACAAACTTTCCGACAAAGTCGATGAAGACTTCCTGGTGGCTCTCGAACACGGGATGCCCCCGGCCGGCGGTATGGGGGTCGGCATCGACCGGCTGGTCATGCTCCTGACGGGGGCGGAAGCCATCCGCGATGTGATCCTGTTCCCGCATCTGCGTCCGCGCAAAAGCCAGAACTGATCCGGGTACGGCAGCGTACGCCCCGGGGATCGGTTGGGTGCGATGAAGCAGGTGTCGGAATTGGCGGCGGCTTTGCCGGACGGTATGATCCGGGGCGGGGGCCCGTTTGCGGCTTCCGGCATCACGGCGGATTCCCGGCAGGTGCGCCCCGGCATGATTTATGCGGCGATCCCCGGCGTTGCCCGGGACGGGCACGATTTTCTGCCGTCGGCGATCGCATCCGGTGCGGCGGCTCTGCTGGTTTCCTGTCCGGAACGGGTGCCGGAGGATTGCCCGGTGCCGGTGTGGCAGACGGCTTCTCCCCGGGCCGCTTACGCCCGGCTGGTGCGGGAATTCGCGGGGCGGCCGGATGAATCGCTGGACCTTTTCGGCGTTACCGGGACCAATGGCAAAACGACGACCGCTTTTCTGGTTCACAGTCTGTTGACGGCCTGCGGGCGTCGCGGCGGCCTGTTTTCCACCGTGGAATTCCGCACGCCCGGCGGCCGGGAGGCCTCGACCCACACCACGCCCGATCCGGACGGCTTTTACCGGCTGCTCGGCAGGACCGTGGCGGAGGGGGGCGATTTTGCGGCGATGGAACTTTCCAGTCACTCGCTTGCCCAGCACCGTACCGATGGAGTCGGATTCCGGTCGGCCGTTTTCACCAATTTTACCGGGGATCATCTGGATTATCACCGGACCATGGAGAATTATTTTGCCGCCAAACAGCGGCTTTTTACCGGACTGATGGCTGCTGACGGTCAGGCGGTCATCAACTGCGATGATCCTGCCGGGGCGCGGCTGGCGGCGGATTGCCCCCGGCCGGTCATCACCTACGGGACCGGGGCGGATGCCGATTGCCGGATCACCGGGATCGCGCTTGCCGCCGGAGGCTCGCGGTGCTGTCTGCATTACCGCGGCAGAGATTGGCCGCTGGCGACCCCGCTTGCCGGTAAACACAATCTGTACAATCTTGCCGGGGCTTTGTTGGGAGCGGAGGCCATGGGGGCGGATTGGGAGACCCTGCTGGCGGCAGTCCCCCATTGCCGTCCGGTGCCGGGGCGGTTGCAAGCGGTCACGATCGGCGGGGTGGTTTTTTATGTTGACTACGCCCATACCGATGATGCGCTGACACAGGTGTTGACGGCACTCCGGCAGATCGCACCGCGCCGGATCATCGTGGTATTCGGCTGCGGCGGCGACCGGGACCGCAGCAAACGGCCGCGGATGGCACAGGCGGTTGCCGCCGGGGCGGATCTGGCGATCGTCACCAACGACAATCCCCGTTCCGAAGATCCCATGGCGATCATCACAGAGATCTGCGGCGGATTTCCGGCGGATTTCGCCCGTGAAATGCAGCCGGACCGTGCGGCGGCCATCCGGCTGGCGGCCGGTATCGCCCGGCCGGGCGACCTGGTGCTGATCGCCGGTAAAGGGCACGAAGATTATCAGGAGATCAACGGCATCCGGCATCCCTTCAGCGACTGGAGTGTGCTGCAGGAACTGGCGGCGCGCTGAATGGTAACATCAGGCGTGGATCTTCTGCAGCAGCCACGCGATATTGCGCCCCAGATCGACCATGTTGTTGATGGCTTCTTCGTCTTGCGCTGCTTCGCCGATATTGCGTGCCCGGGCCATGTTCCAATAGGTCGAGCCGGGGACGATCATGCCGGTTATCATCAGAAAATGATTGATGGAATCAAAGGCGCAAACGGCTCCGCCCCGCCGGTTTACCGTCACGGCTGCCCCGACTTTGCGGGCAAACAGGCGGCCGTTGGAGCCGGCGACATAACCGGAACGGTCGATCAGGGCTTTGGTTTCCGGGGTGATATCCGCAAAATAGGTGGGACTGCCGATGACGATGGCATCGGCTTCGATCATTTGGGCAATGGCATCGTTGATCCGGTCGTCAATGACACAGCGGCGGTCACACCGGGTGCGGCATTGCATACAGGCGCGGCAGCCGGATACCAGTTCGCCGCCCAGTTGGAAAAACGAGGTTTCGATGCCCGCCGCAGCGACTTCGTCCATCAGGGTGTGAAGCATGAAAGCGGTATTTCCGTTGGGGCGGGGACTGCCGTTGATGGCGAGTAATTTCATAAGATCCGATCTCCTTATACTGCATTGCCGGCCGGTCCCGGCGGGTCATGGTCTGCCGCGATACTATAGACAGGGAAAGCGTTTTTTGCAAACATTCTCCCTTGAAAAAAAGCCGGTGTATGTTATAGTTCAGAGAGTGATCGCGACCGGGCGCGGGAGAGCATCTGCCCGGCAGAATAAAAGTAAGGAGAGTTGTTGTGTTGAAAAAAATCGCAATGGGAATAGCGGCGGTGGTTTTTCTGATGTCTGCGGGAATGGCGGCACCGGTGTCTTCGGCAAAAGAGGACAAGGCCGAGAAAATGGCGGACCGGCAGCGTTCGGCCGCATTTGTCAAATATCCGCCCAGCCGTGAGATCGTTTACAAAAAGACCCCGGGCGGCGATCAGAAATTGTATTGTTATCTGCCGCCCGGCTGGAAACCGGCCGATCGCCGTCCGGCGGTGATTTTTTACCACGGCGGCGGGTGGCGCGGCGGTATGACGGAACAGTTTTTTCTTCACGCACACGATCTGGCCAAAGAAGGATTTGTGACATTTTCCGCCGATTACCGGCTGAAAGAAAAAAACGGGCCGGTGGAGCAGTATTTCCGTTGCGTTGAGGATGCCAAGAGCGCGTTCCGCTATGTGGTGAAGCATGCGGCCAAACTGGGGATCGACCCGGCCCGGATCGTGACGGCCGGCAGTTCCGCCGGGGCGCATTTGGCGATTTCGATCGCGTTGTTGGATGAATTCAACGATCCCGCTGACGATTTGAGCGTACCGACGGTCCCCGCGGCGGTGGTGCTGGGATGCCCGGTGGTGGATTGCGGCCCCGCGCCCGGTTACACGGTGATCTACCGCCTGATGAAAGAGGAGGCCCTGCGGTTCTGTCCGATGCGGCATTTGCGGGCCGGGGTGCCGCCGCAGTTGATCTGTCTGGGTACGCAGGATCACATTCTTTCGGAGAAACACGCCAATGCGTACCTCGAAAAAGCGCGTTCCTTCGGCGGGATCGGGGAACTCAAAATGTACGAAGGCGGCAAGCACGCTTTCATTTACAGCGAAAAATGGTACCGGAAAATCAAGCCTGATATGAA
>JAFQLP010000077.1 GCA_017414565.1 Lentisphaeria bacterium
CCTTGACGTACAGGTAGGGGTACGCCATGGAGCCCCATGCGTTGACAACCGCCTCCGTCTGGCCTCCATTGGAGGATGTGTAATAGGTACCGGAGAGCACGCCATTGTTCAGCATGCGGTTGCAACCGTCTTTCATCAGGCGGAAATGGATGTGCATACCGGAACCGGCTTTGCCCGTGGTGATTTTGGGGGCCAAGGTGATATCATAGCCGTATTCAAACGCCAGATTGCGGATGATCCATTTGGCCAGCAGCAACTGATCGGCGGCTTCTTCGGCGGGAACCGGGAGAAATTCGATTTCGTTCTGTTCGTAGATTTTGCCGTCGAGGGTGAAGTTGCCGACTTCGGAGTGGCCGTATTTGATCAGGCCGCCCGCCTGGGCAATGTAATTCATGCAACGCTGACGGAATTCGGCGAACTTGGTGAACGGCGAGGATTCGTGATAACCCTTCTGATCGACCGCCGGGAAGGAGCCGTCATCGGGGGCGATCACATAGTATTCCAGTTCGCCCATAGCCTGAAATTCCATGCCGGTGACTTTGCGGAACGCTTCGCAGGCTTTGCGGGTGGTGTATTCCGGCGAGCTTTCCAGCGGGGAGCCTTCTTTGTTGAAGAAAGAGCAGAGCAGGTTGAGCGTCGGCAGTTCGCAGAAGGGGTCCACATAAGCCGTGCTGAAACGCGGGACCACATAAAGGTCGCTGCTGCTCGCTTCGATGAAGGGGAAGAGGCTGGAGCCGTCCACCCGTTCGCCGCAGGAGAGGATCTCATCGAGATAGGCGGCATTGTTGATGACAAAATTCAGCATCTTCAGACGCCCGTCACCGGCGGGGTACTGGAAATTGACATGGTGGATGTCGTTTTCCATGATGAAGCGGATGATGTCGGCTTTGGTGAATTCGGCGGGTGCTTTGCCGAGATACTCGATCAGACTCCGGCAGGTGTATTCGGTGCGGGGATCCATCTTGACGTCCTTTCTTTTTAAACAATAAAGCAAATTGCCATGGTAATAGTTTAGCGGTGACACCGCCGTTTGTCAAGCGGGAAGCGGAAAAATACCGGTAAATACCTGATGAGTTGCCGTTTTTTTCCGCCGCGTACCGGTTGCGGGCGGTGCGTTGCCGGGGTATAGTAATAGTTGGCAATCGAAGAAACGAAAAGAAGAAAAGAGGGATGCCATGGCTGTCTTTTGGGCGGTTTGCTGTATGATTTTTACCGCGGGAAACGATTTGACATTCAAGTTTTTTGCGCGCCGGAAACGCTCTTACGGCCTGTTTCTGGCGATCATCGGCGTGATCTGGCTGATAACGGCGTTCTGCTTTGTGCGGGAAATGCCGGGCGATTGGCGGGCCACGATCCTCTGGGGAGCGATCTCCGGCGTGTTTTCGATCGTGGGCAACATTCTGCTTCTGGAGGGGATGCGGGTGCTGGATGCCGGGGCGTGTTCCACCATTTACCGGTTGAATCTGGTACCGGTGGTGCTGGGCGCGGCTTTGTTGCTGGGCGAATCCATATCACCGGCCGGTTTCGCCGGGATCTTTTGCGCGCTGCTGGCCGTGATCGGTTTCATGCCGCGGCGGCAGGAGGGGGGCGGACACCAGGCGGTGCTGGCCGGGATCGGTATTACCGTGGTGGCGGCACTGCTCCGGGCCGGTATGGGATTGAGTTACCGGTACGGCTTCATGCACGGCGCGGATTCCTCGTGGGTGGTGGTCATCAATGCGGTTTTCTGGATCGGCGGCGGCATTCTCTACCGGATCAGCCGGGAAAACGGCACTCCGGCGGCAACGGACCCGGCGGTGCGGCGGCGGGAACGGAACAAATTGCTGGGATACGGGGTGCTTTCCGGGGTTCTGGTGGCTGCGATCGTCATTACCATGGCGGCCGGTCTGGCCTGCGGCAATGCCTCGGTGGTGCTGCCGATCGCCCAGATGAGTTTTATTCTGACCGGTATCCTCGGCGTGATCCTGCTGAAAGAAAAACTGGGTCCGCGGCGGATCGCGGCGGTGCTGGCCGGTGCGGCGGCGATCCTGCTGTTGAGTCTTTGAGTCCGGGAGAACCGGTATGATTCTGGCGGCTCCTCTGCAGGGTTTTACTACGGCGGTTTTCCGCCGGGCCCATTGGGAGACCATTGGCGGGGTGACGGAGTATTTCGCGCCGTTCATGCGGTTGGAACAGGGCGGGCTTCGCAAAAAAGACCGGTACGATACCGATCCTGCACGGCAGGGGGATGCCCCGGTCGTGCCGCAGATCCTGGTGCAGCATTACGAAGAAGGGAAAATTCTGGTGGAGTATTTGCGGGAAACGGGATTCCGCCGGATCGATTTCAATTTCTGCTGTCCCTTTGTCAAAGTGGTCCGGGCGGGATACGGTGCCGCCATGGCGGATACTCCGGAGCGGATGCGGCAGGTACTCCGGTTGACCCGGGAATATCCCGATATCCGGTTTTCTGCCAAACTCCGGTTGGAATCGGTACAGCACGCGGCATTGCTGCGGGATCATCCGCTCGTTTTTCTGACATTGCATCCCCGCGGCATGATGCAGGGGTATGACGGTGTGCCGGACCGGGCGGCTTATGAAAAATTGGCCGGGCAGTCGGCCTGTCCGGTCATTTACAACGGCGATATCACGGCCCCGGAACCGGCGTTGCAAAATGTTATGATCGGGCGCGGCCTGCTGGCCGATCCGGCACTGCCGCTGAAGTGGACCGGTCAGACGGTTCCAGCGACATTGTACCGGCCGTTTCTGGACCGGCTGGCGGAACTGGCGATGGCGGAAAACGGCGGTCTGGATTACCTGAAAACATGCTGGGAGTATTTTTTACCGGCGTTTCCGAAACGGTGCCGCAAGAAAATCCTGAAGAGCCGGACGGCGGAAGAATACCGCGCCGCTGTGGAAGCGGGATTCGGGGAATGGCAGACCGTCGGTGACGGAGCAGACGCCTGAACTGTTTTTGTGCGTGTTCGGGAATCAGATCTTTTTGGCGAGAGCGGAAGCCAGGACCGTGCCGTGGGAGATCATCTGCTGGTGACAGAGAGCCAGCGAGATCGCATCGGTGGCATCCAGCGGGATCGTTTCAACCGCCAGGCCGAAGAGGGAGGCCAGCAGAGATGCCACCTGTTCTTTGGGGGCGGAACCGCTGCCGACGGCGGCGCGTTTGGCACTGCGGGGTGAATAGGCAAAACATTCGATCCCGGCTTCGGCGATCGCGCTTACGATCGCACCGCGGGCCATGCCGAGGATGATGGCAGTACCGGCATTGCGGCCGACAAAGGGATCTTCCAGCACGGCCGCATCGGGGTGATACAGATCGATCAATTCACGAATGCCTCCGGCAAGCCGCCGCAGGCATTCGGAGTGGGGCATCCGGGCGGTATTCCTGATGACCCCGCAATCCAGAATGGTCATCCCGGCGGCATCCCACTTCAGCACCCCGTAACCGGTGGTGCGGATGGCCGGATCGATGCCGAGTATGACCATGGAGGATGACAGATTATTCCGCGTCGAGCTGCTCGGCGATTTCGTCGGCGATCTCGTAGTTGGCGGTAACCATCTGGACGTCATCGAGTTCTTCGAGGCGGTCCACCAGCCGGAGGATCTGACGGGCCACGGAGGCGTCGTTGATTTCAACCGTGGTTTCGGGACGGCGGACGACTTCGGCTTCTTCGGTGGCGATACCGGCGGTTTCGAGGGCTTTGAAGATCGCTTCAAAAGCCTGCGGGGCACCCCAGATCTCGGCCACGCCGTCTTCCACGATCAGGTCTTCGGCACCGGCATCGAGGACGATGTCCATCAATTTTTCTTCATCGGCATTTTCGCCGGTGATGACGAAATGGGATTGCCGGGAGAAAAGCCGCGCCACGGCACCGCTGGTGGCCATGTTGCCGTTGTTGCGGTCGAAAGCCATGCGGATCTCGCTGGCCGAGCGGTTGCTGTTATCCGTCAGGCAGTCCACCAGCACGGCAACACCGCCGGCGGTGTACCCTTCGTACACGATTTCTTTGAAGACCACATCGCCGAGTTCGCCCAAACCTTTTTTGATGGCGCGGTCAATGTTGGCATTCGGCATGTTGGCGGCGCGGGCGGCGGTCAGAGCCGAACGCAGCCGGGGGTTGGAGTTGGCATCGCCGCCGCCCATTTTGGCAGCGACCATGATTTCTTTGCCGATACGGGAGAAAATCTTACCTTTTTTCTTATCCGCGGCGTCTTTTTGATGCTTGATGTTAGCCCATTTGCTGTGACCGGACATAAATACCTCTCCAATTGCGTGATGAATATTGTATAAAACATTAATTTACCGCAGCAAGCGGCGGTTGTCAAGTGATTGGATGTGAGGGCAGGCGGGAAATTCCCGGACGGGCGTGAAAAAAACAGCTTTTTGGCCGCCCGGTACTTGTTTTTTCCGGCATACTGATTACCTTATTTAAATCAGTAGGGATACGGGAGAATTTTCAATGCCTTCAGATTTTGTTCATCTGCATTTGCACAGTCATTACAGCCTGCTTGACGGGGCGTGTACGACCAAAGGCCTGCTGGCTCTCGCCAAAGAATTTGAGATGCCGGCACTGGCCATTACCGACCACGGTTTCATGGGGGCCGTTCAGGATTTTTACGGTGTTTTCCGCGGCAGCGGGGTCAAGCCGATCATCGGCTGCGAGGCCTACATCGCCCCGGGCAGCCGGACGGACCGCAATCCTGCCACGCCGCATGTGCGCGGATTCCATCTGGTGTTGCTGGCGGAAAACAATGCCGGTTATCACAGTCTCTGTAAATTGCTGTCGGAGGGGTTCCGGACCGGATGTTATTACGGCAAGCCGCGTATCGACAAGGAACTGTTGCGGGAGTACAGCGACGGCCTGATCGCCATGTCGGCGTGTATCGGCGGCGAGATCCCCCGTTATCTGCTGGAGGGCAATCCCGAGCGCGCCGAGCAGTCGTTGCGGGAATACCTGGATATTTTCGGGCGGGATCGTTTTTTCATCGAACTGATGGATCACGGCATGGAGGATGAACGGATCTGCAACCGGAAACTGGTGGATCTGGCGCAGAAATTCGGCCTGGAACTGGTGGCGACCAACGATGCCCATTATCTCAAAAAAGAACACGCCAAAGCCCACGAGATCATGCTCTGCATCCAGACCGGGGCGTTGCTTTCGGATGCCAACCATTTCAGTTTCAATGCGCCGGAATATTATGTCAAAAACGAAGCGGAAATGCGGCAGCTTTTCGGGGAGATCCCGCAGGCGATCACCAATACCCGCGCCATTGCCGAGCGGTGCAATGTGGACTTTAAATTCGTTCCCGAAGTCAACCATTACCCGGTTTACACCCTGCCGGACGGCACCGTGCCGGGCAAAGAATTCCTGCGCGATATCTGCTTGCGGAACATTCCCAAACGCTACGGCTTCGATCCGTTGGCGACCGATCTGACCGAAGACCAGAAAGCTCTGCTGGAACGGATGGATTACGAGCTCGGCGTGATCGACAAAACCAAATACTGCTCGTATTTTCTGGTGGTGAGCGACTTTATCCGTCACGCCAAGGAAACCGGTGTGCCGGTCGGTCCCGGGCGCGGCAGCGGTGCCGGCAGTCTGGTGGCGTATCTGACCGAGATCACCAATCTGGACCCCCTGCGGTACAATCTGCTGTTTGAACGCTTTCTGAACCCGGAACGGGTGTCGCCGCCGGACTTTGATATCGACTTTTGCGAAAAACGCCGCGGTGAAGTCATCGACTATGTCCGGAACAAATACGGCGTGGACAGCGTGGCGCAGATCTGCACCTACGGCTGTCTGAAAGCCAAACAGGTCATCAAGGACGTCGCCCGGGTGCTGGGGCATGAACCGGCCTTCGGCAACCGGATCAGCAAATTGATCCCCGAAGCCCCCAAAATGACGCTGGCCAAGGCTCTGGAGGAATCCGCCGAACTGCGGAGCCTGCACGAATCCGATCCGCAGGTGCAGGAGGTTTTCCGTTACGCCGAGGTGCTGGAGGGGCTGAACCGGCAGTTGGGTATCCACGCCGCCGGGGTCATCATCGGCGACCAGCGGCTGGATAATCTGGTGCCACTGACACTCGGTGCCGGAGGCGAGATCATCACGGAATTTCCGGCGGTCCCCTGCGAACAGCTCGGTCTGCTCAAAATGGACTTCCTCGGTCTGCGGACGCTGACCATCATCCGCAATGCGCTGGATATGATCAAGGCAAACCGGGGGGTGGATATCGATATCGACACCATTCCGCTGGATGACCCGCCGACTTACGAACTTCTGCGGCGCGGCGATACCATTGCCGTGTTTCAGTTGGAATCCGGCGGTATGCAGAATCTCTGCCGTCAGTTCGGGGTGGACCTGTTTGAACACATCATCGCGCTGCTGGCGATCTACCGGCCGGGGCCGATGCAGTTCATTCCCCAGTTTGTCCGCCGCAAACGGGGCGAAGAACCGGTGATCTACGACCATCCGAAAATGGGGCAGTACCTCAATGAAACCTACGGCATCATGCTGTATCAGGAACAGATCATGCAGGTGGTGCAGGTATTGGCCGGATTTTCGCTGGGCGGGGCGGATATCCTGCGGCGTGCCATCGGCAAAAAGAAGGCCGAGGTGCTGGAGGAACAGAAGGGCAAATTCATCCAGGGGTGTGCCGAAACCAACAATATCAGTGCGGAGGTGGCCGAGAGCATCTGGGAGAAAATCGAATTGTTCGCCGGGTACGGCTTCAACAAATCCCACAGTGCCGCCTACGCGCTGGTCTCCTATCAGACCGCGTGGCTGAAAGCCAATTACCCGGTCGAATTCATGGCCGCCATGCTGACCGGGGAAATCTCCAGTGCCGACCGTATCGCGTTTCTGATCAACGCCTGCCGCGAAATGGGGATCGCGGTGCTGCCGCCGGATGTCAACAGCAGTTTGATCGCATTCGGCGTGGACGGCAATTCGATCCGTTTCGGTTTGGGGGCGATCAAGGGGGTCGGTGAAGTCGCCGCAGCCAAAATCATTGCCTGCCGCGAAAAAGACGGTAAATTCCGGGATTTTGAAGATTTCTGTGAACGCTGCGGCAGTGCCATGAATTCGCGGATGATGGATCATCTGACCCGGGCCGGGGCATTCGATGGATTGGGATTGCGCCGTTCCCAGGCGTTGGCGGTTTCGGAGGCGATGCTCCGTTACACGGCCGAGCGGGCCAGAGATAAAGCCGCCGGGCAGGGGTCGCTGTTTGATCTGCTGGGCGGCGATGATGCCGGTTCGGAATCCGTCCCGATCCCGGATATCCCCGAAATCTCCCTGGAGGAGATCCTGGAAAACGAAAAAGATCTGCTGGGATTTTATGTGACCGGTCATCCGTTGCAGCCGTTCGCCCCGGCGGTGCGGGCGCTTTCCACTGCCGGCATCCGGGAATTGAAGCAGACCGAGGCGGCCGATGGAGACGACGAGCAGGGCATGATACAGGACACCGGACCGGAGGAACGGATGGTGCGGCTGGCCGGGATGGTCGGGGCGTACACCCAGAAATTCAGCAAAAACAGCGGCAAACCGTTGGGCATTCTTCAACTGGAGGATCTGGATGCCTCCATTGAGTGTATGCTGTACAGCCGGGTGATCGAAAACAATGCCCGGACCGGACTGGAATTGAAACCGGGTATGCCGGTGGTGGTCGAGGCCAATGTGAGCCGTCAGGACGATTCCAACAGTGCCCGGGTGGTGGTGGAACGGCTGTATTCGCTGGATGAAGCGTTGCAGAATTCGATCACGGCATTGCACATCCACATTTACGAAGACGAAGTCGATCCGGCCAAACTGGATTCATTGCGGGCATTGCTGGGCCGCTGGCACCGGGAGGATTCGGCGACCAGGGTGGTTTTCTGCGTAGTCACCGGCGAAGATTCGCTGGTTTATATCGATGCCCCGGCGGAGAGCAATGTTACCGTGACACGCGAATTGACGATGGGGTTGGATACCCTGCTGGGCGGGCAGCATTACCGGTTGAAAGCGGATGAATTCCGGCCGGTCGTCCGCAACAACAGCTGGCGGCGTGATCCGGCCAGAAATACGGAGGCGAAATGAAGAAAAAGCAGACGGCGAAATCCCGGCAGAAGGAGGCGGCGGAAAACGCCGCGCCCGCTTCCGGTTTCCGGGTGCGCTACATCTTTTATTTTGCGCTGGCGATTTTGCTGGTGCTGGCGATTTTTTCCTACAACAGCGGCGATATGGCGGTGCTGGATGGCGGCAGCGACGAATTGCCCGCCAACTGGATCGGGAATTGCGGGGCGCGGCTGGCCTGGATCGTGTTCACCTTTTGCGGGCTGGGCGGGTATTTGCTGGCGGTCCTGATTTCGCTGGCCATGCTCCGGGCGTTGCTGCCGGGCCGTGCCGGACGGTTGTGGATGTGGCTGGGCGGTTTCTGCCTGATGCTGGGCAGTCTGCTGCTGCTGGCGTTGTTTCCCGCCCCCTTTGCCGGGTGGTGCGAACAACTCAATTTGCGGGATATCCCCGGCGGGGTGATCGGTCAGTTTTTCACCGCCCCGAAATTGCCGGAAAAATCCCTGCCGGACGGAGTGCTGCTGCGGCTGATCGGACCGGTCGGTTCGGCGGTGGTCGGCTGGGCCATGGTGCTGGCCGGCGGTATTTTGTTTTATCTCGGCGGCTACCGGCGTTTTTTCGGCTGGGTGCCGGGCCGGGTATCGGATGGTTGGAGCCGGGGACGGGACCGGCTGGCGGATTGGGCAGAAAATTTCCGCGAGTCCCGTCAGGATGACTGCTGCGAAGATGACGAACCGCCGGTTCAACCGGTCCGGGAACCGCGCCGGATCGACCCCGTGCCGGAAGATGACAGGGGCGGCGATGACGATGATGATGATACCGAAGGGCGGCCTTGGCGTGAACCTGCCGGTCGGCGGTCGGCCGGATTGCGGACGAAATTGGCCGGGCTCGGTGCCGGTTTGAAAAACATGATGGATCGCCCCGGCGAACCGGAGCATACGGTTTCCCCCCGTCATTCCCGGCTGGCGGAATTGGTCCGGCAGATGGAAGATTGTGACGATGCGGAAGACGGCAGTGACGGATTTGCCCCGGCGTATCTCCGGCAGGAGGAACCGCCGCCGGAGACAGCGGCCCCGCCGCCCCCGGAACCGGAAGCGGCCCCGGCGGATGAACCGGCGGCAACGGTGTTGCCGTCGGGGACACCCAAAATGTCCGCGCGGGTGACTGTCAGCGGCGAAAAAGCCCGGCCCGGCCGGGAATACACGCTGCCGCCCTGCACCATGCTGGGAAAAGGCCCGGATGGGGTCGGCGAGGCCGCCGAGGTGATCGAACAGGTCAAACGGAAACTGCAGGGGACATTGGATGTTTTCGGGATCGCCGGTCATGTGGTCGGGCATGTTTCCGGGCCGCGCATCACCCGTTACGAGATCACACTGGACCCGGGGGTCATGATCTCGCGCATCACCCGGATCGAAAAAGATATCAAAATGGCACTGGCTGCCGAAAGCCTGCGTATGCTGGCCCCGATCCCCGGCCGGAACAGCGTGGGGATCGAGATCCCGAATTCCCGTTCGGAAGCGATCTATATGCGGGCGGTGATGGAGGGCGACTGCTGGCGCAACACCTCCATGGAGATCCCGATCATTCTCGGTAAAAATGTGGCCGGCCGGCCGATCCTGCTCGATCTGGCCAAGGCCCCGCATCTGTTGATCGCCGGGGCGACCGGCAGCGGCAAAAGCGTTTGCATGAATACCCTGATCATGAGTCTGTTGTTCCGCTTCGGGCCGGATCAGCTGCAGTTGATCATGGTCGATCCGAAGACGGTGGAAATGGCGTCGTATCAGACATTGCCGCACCTGATCGCACCGGTCATCAACGATTCCTCCAAGGTTCCCATCGCGTTGCGCTGGGCGGTCAATGAAATGGAACACCGTTATCAGTTGATGGCTCTGGCAGGCGTCAAGAATCTGCGCGGCTACAATGCCCGCCGACCCGACCGTTCGATCCGCCAGCTCAATGGCGAACCGTTGCCGGAACAGTTGCCGTTCCTGGTGATCATCATTGACGAATTGGCCGATCTGATGGCTTCGTCGGAGACCCGTTCCGAGGTGGAAGTGCTGATCAGCCGGATCACCGCCAAAGCCCGGGCGGCCGGTATCCACCTGGTGGTGGCGACCCAGCGGCCGGATACCAAAGTCATTACCGGCAACATCAAGGGAAATCTGCCGACCCGGATCGCCTTCAAAGTGGTTTCCGGTACCGACAGCCGGGTCATTCTTGACCGTGTCGGCGCGGAAAATCTGCTGGGGCGCGGCGATATGCTGCTGCTGCCGCCCGGCGCATCGGATATTGAACGCATCCAGGGTGCCATGGTGGACGATGCCGATATCGAAAAGGTGGTCGAGTTTGTGTCCGCCCAGGCCGAACAGCAGTTTGACAGCGGCGTGCTGGACGATACGCTGGCGATGGCGGAGGAGGATGAGGGCGAGGCCGGTTATTCCGACCGCGGCGAGGGGTATCCCGATGACGGGGATGAGGATTTTGAACCGGGGGCCGCGGACAGCGTGATCCGCAAATACCTCCGTCCCGGTGACGGGGAACGGATGTACCGGGCACTTGAGATCGTCATCAATGAACGCAAAGCCAGCACCAGTTATTTCCAGCGGCGGCTCGGGATCGGTTACAATACGGCCGCCGAACTGGTCGATGAACTGGAACGGCGGGGGATCATCAGCGGTCCCGCGGCGGGCGGAAGCAAGCGGGAAATCCTGATTACGGAAGGTTTGTAAGAAATCGGGGTTGCAAAATCCGGGACGATGTGTTATTTTTTAGTAGAGAGGCAAAGCAACAGGCAGGATAGACGATATGGAAATTGAGAACAGAGCCGACGGAGAGGCCATGCCGCTTTTTGATGCGCCGGGCGAAACCCGGACGGAAACGGTTGCTGCTCCGGCCGTTCCGGAAGCGGCGGAAGAGACAGCGGGTGCCGTTGCCGCGGAAACCCGGCAGAGCGTGCCGGGCGGTTGTGCCGATGCTGCGCTGTTGCCTGAACCCACCGGGCATTTCGGGGATTATCTGCGGATGTTGCGGCAGCGGCGGAATTTGTCGTTGAACGATCTGGAGGAGGCCACCCGCATCCGGGCCGTGTATCTGCAGGCCATCGAGGATGAAAATTACGCGGAATTGCCTCCGGCGGTCTACATTCTCGGTTATATCAAAAATTTGTGCCGCTTTTACGGTTTGGGTGAAGAAGCGGTTGCGGTGCTGACCGCCGAGGTGCGGCAGCGGGTCGATTATGAATCGCCGAGCGACTCCAGCAAGGTGATCCGGGATTTTGAGCCGTCGCTTGAAAATCCGCGGATGTTCCGGCGGATCATTCTGGCCGGTTGCGGGCTGCTGATCGTGGCGGCGGTGGCGATAACATCGCTGATTTGGCTTTTCGCCAATCGCGGGACCGCCGCCGGGACCGCCGCCGGGAGCAGAGCCGTGGATGAACCGCGGCTGCTCGAATTACAACCGGCTCCGGTGTTGGAAGACGCGGTTCTGCCGGTTTCAGGGGGTGTGAGATGACAAAGATTCTGTTGCTCAACGGGCCAAATCTGCAATTGCTGGGTCGCCGTGAACCGGAGATCTACGGCCGGGTGACGCTGGACGAGATCGTGGCGGCGGTGACAAAGGAAGCCGCCGTGTACGGTGCAGAAGTGGAGGCTTTCCAGTCTAACTGGGAGGGCGCGCTGGTCGACCGGATCGGTGGGGCCATGACCGACGGGACCGATGGGATCATCATCAATCCGGCGGCGTTGACGCATGCCAGCGTGGCGGTGCGCGATGCTCTGGCGGCGGTGCATGTACCGGCCGTGGAGGTGCATTTGAGTCATGTGGATGCCCGGGAGCCGTTCCGGCAGGTCCGGTTGACCACGCCGGTGTGCATCGGGGTGATTGCCGGATTCGGGGCATACAGTTATATTCTGGCGTTACAGGCGCTGATGGATCATTTGAAAATGGGCAAAAAACAGCAGCGGGGGAACGCTGCGCGGAAAGGAGTCAAAATATGAAGACAACGAATGACAAAAAGATTGCGGCGGATGCGGGGATGGAAAAGATGGATGCCATGGCTCGCGAAGTTACCGATATGGGCGAGGTTCGGATCCACGAAAATGTGATTTCGGCATTGGTCCGTGAGGCTGCGTTGAAGGTCGATGGCGTTACCAAACTGGCCGGCAGCACGCTGGTCAACAATATTGCGGAAATCGTCGGCAGCCGCCGGATGCAGGACCGTGCCATCACGGTGCTTTTTGAAGAAGACAACCGGGTCGCGCTGGAGATCCGTCTCAACCTGCTGTTCGGCGTCCGGATCCCGGATGTGACCGGCGAAGTGCAGCGGCGGGTGATCGAAGCGGTCGAACGCAGCACCGGTATGACGGTCAAACGGGTCGATGTGGTGGTGCAGGCTCTGGAAACCGAAGAAGAACCGGCGTTGGAAGACGGCGATTTTCAGCCGGTCGAACCGGTCCGGTAAGGGTATTGGCGGCGCGTTTAGCAGGAGGAAGCAGGCAAGATGCTGGAAGAACTCTCTTTTGAAAAGGTCTGCGAGTTGCTCTGGTTGCAGATCGAGCCGCTGTGGACATTTCCGATAGATGCCCATTTTCACCAGGGGTACCGTGTCGGCGTGGTGCTGACATTGCTGGCGGTCATCCTGTTGAGTGTGCTGTGGCGGATCCGGCGTTTTTTTCGCCGCCGCTGCCGCGAAGTCGTGCTGAAAGGGGACAATGGCGGGCTGACGATCGTTGCTGCCGCCATCACCGATGCGGTCGAACTGGCATTGACGGGGATCGCCGGTCTTTCGGTCAACAATTGCCGCATGTACCGCAGCGGTTCCAAATTGCGGCTGGAGATCCGCTGCCGCTGGGAACAGTCTGCCGGTGCGGCATTGCCGCAGATCGATGACGCCCGCAAACGGGTCGCGGAAATGCTGCGGGACACCTTTGGCATCCAGAATGTGAAGCGGATCGATTTCCGCATCAACGGTGTTATCCCCCGGGGCGGTCAGCCGGCGTCTGTGCCGCCGCCGGTCGCTCCGGCGGCTCCGCCGTCGATCTGATATGCGATTGATTCTGGCATCTGCCTCGCCGCGTCGGCGTGAACTGCTGGCGCGGTGCGGCGTTCCCTTTGTCACGGCAACGGCGGAGGTGGCGGAATTGACCCGGCACGAAGACCCGCTCCGGCTGCCGCAGATCAATGCGGAACGCAAAGCCGGGGCGGTGTCGGAGCAGTATCCGGATGATCTGGTGCTGGGGGCCGATACGGTGATCCTGTTCAACGGCACGGTCATCGGCAAACCCCGCGATCCGGCCGATGCGGCGGCGATCCTCCGGCGGCTTTCCGGACAGCGGCATCAGGTCGTGACGGGGGTGTCTTTCTGTTGCCGTTCCCAGGGGATAAAGAAGACGTTTCCGGTGATTTCGGAGGTATTTTTCCGGCCGTGTGACGAAACTGTGATCGAGCGGTATCTGGCTGCGGTCCCGGTATTGGACAAAGCTGGAGCCTATGCGCTGCAGGATCACGGTGATTGGCTGGTCGAGCGTGTGGAGGGCGAGCCGGAGAATGTCGTCGGGCTGCCGGTCTGCCGGATCACCGCGGAATTGGCGGCAATGGGACTGCCTGCGGCAAAATAATTTTATTCCGGGGCTTGACAAAGCATCGGAATGCGGCTATAGTAATTTGTTTGATTGTCACATAGTTGTTGTCGTTCATATCGCTATTCCACCGCTCGTGAACGGCGGCGACGCTGAGAAGGCAAGTGCTGACCGGCCGGACCTTTCGGAAGAAAGGGTGGGCGGATAGTGCTCGTTTTCTTTTATCGTAAAAAAGTAAGTAAGAGAGGTTCATGATGAAAGTCAGAGCATCGGTCAAGCGCAGATGTGAATTCTGCCAGATCATCAAACGGAGCGGTATCATCCGGGTTATTTGTTCCCGTGACCCGCGTCACAAACAGAGACAGGGTTAACCCTCAAGCAAAGGACGGTAAAGTAAAATGCCTCGTATCATCGGTATCGATATTCCGGGAAACAAACGGATCGAATTCGCGTTGCGTTACATCTACGGTGTCGGCCCTGCCAAAGCGCTGGAGATCATCGAAAAACTGCAGATCGACCGCAACATCAAAGCCAATGACCTGACCTCCGAACAGATCGGTCAGATCAACGCCCTGCTTCAGAACGAAATGATCGTCGAAGGTGACCTCCGCCGTGTCGTCGCCGCCGACATCCGCCGTCTGCAGCAGATCAACTGCTACCGCGGGACCCGTCATCGCCGCAATCTGCCGTGCCACGGCCAGCGTACCAAGACCAATGCCCGTACCCGCAAAGGTAAGAAGATCACCATCGGTGCCATCCGCGACAAGACACAGCGTCGTCTGGCTGCGAAGGATTGATGTCTGCCGGTTTCGGAACAACGCAAGTAATTCAGGAATAATATACTATCATGGCTGAAGAACAAATTACCAATACCGAGTCCGCGGCTGCGGTCGAGACCGCCGGTGCGGCTCCTGTCAAGGAAGCTGCCAAGCGTGCCAAGAGCGGACGCTATATTCCGTCCGGCATTGTTTACGTGCTGGCTACTTTCAACAATACCAAGGTGACCATTACCGACCTGCACGGCAATGTCATCAGCTGGTCCACCGGCGGCAAAAACGGTTTCAAAGGCTCCCGCAAGAGCACCGCGTATGCTGCCCAGATGATCGCCGGTGATGCTGCCAAAAAAGCGCAGCTTGTCGGTATGCGTGAAGTCGAAGTCCGGATCAAGGGTCCGGGGGCCGGTCGCGAATCGGCGGTGCGCGGTATTGCCGCTGCCGGTATGGAAATCACCGCGATCAAAGATATCACGCCGGTGCCGCACAACGGTTGCCGTCCGCCGAAACGGCGGCGTGTCTGATCTTTTCTTCCGGAGAGATCTTGAATGGAGGGGCCGTTACCGGCTCCATTCGTGAAGAAACAGTGCTGATACAGCATAACAAATATTCGGAGGAAAAAATATGACTGCAGCTGTAGGTTTCCCGATGCCGAAAGTTCTGGTGGTGGATGAGGCGACAGCCAGTGCCACCTATGCCAAGTTTATCGCCGCTCCGTTCCAAAGCGGATTCGGTCATACGCTCGGCAACTCGTTGCGTCGGGTGCTGCTCTCCTCGCTCGAAGGTGCCGCGATCTGCGCGGTGCGGATCGATGGAGTCAGTCATGAATTCGATCAGTTGGAAAATGTGGTCGAAGATGTCACCGAGATCGTGCTCAACCTGAAATGTGTCCGTCTGATCATGCACGGCGATGAAAACAAGACCCTGCAGATCCGCAAGGACAAAGCAGGTGCGGTCACGGCGGCTGACATCATTTGCGACAACACGGTCGAAATCGTCAATCCGGAGCAGGTGATCTGTACGCTCGACAAGGCTGTGCCGTTCCGGGCGGAAATCGAAGTCACCAAAGGCAAGGGGTATCTCCCCGCCGAGAAGTGCGCTTTCCCGCGTGCGATCGGCACGATTCCGGTCGATTGTCTTTTCAGTCCGGTTACGCGAGTCAACTACCAGGTCGGTGCCGCCCGCGTGGGTGAAGAAACCGAAATGGACAGTCTGGAACTCGAAATCTGGACCGATGGCCGTATCGCGCCGCAGGCCGCGCTCGAAGATGCGGCGCGGATTCTGCGCGACCATCTGCAGCCCTTCCTCGGTGGACGGGTTGCGGAAAAAGATGCCATCTCGCAGATGGACGAAGAAGAACTCAAACTCTTCAAGGTCCTGTCGCAGGATATCGAAGTGTTGGATCTTTCGGTGCGGGCGATGAACTGCCTGAGCAGTGCGGATATCCGTCTGATCGGCGAACTTTGCACCAAAACGGAGCAGCGGATGCTCAAATATCGCAACTTCGGCAAGAAGTCGCTGGATGAAATCAAAGAAAAAATTGAGAAGCTCGGTCTTGGCCTGGGGATGACCTTCAGCGATGCTGTGATGGCGGCGTTGGAAAGGGAAATCCGGCAGATCGGTTCCGAGAAAGAGGAGAACTGAAATTATGCGTCATCGTGTTGATACTTTCAAGATCGGCCGTTCCAGCGCGCATCGCCGGAGCATGTTGGCCAACATGGTCAGCAGCCTCTTCCTGCATGGTGAGATCCGGACCACGCTGGTCAAGGCCAAACAGGCCCGCCGTTTTGCAGAGCGTATGATCACCCTCGGTAAGAAGGGCGATCTGCACCGCCGCCGTCTGGCCGTTGCCCGTCTCCGCGACAAGGATGCGGTCAAACTGCTGTTCGACGAAATTGCGCCGAGCTATGCCGGCCGCAATGGCGGTTATACCCGCATTTACAAACTGGGAACCCGGATCGGTGATGGTGCCGAAATGTGCATCCTCCAGTTGGTCGAAGGTGCTGCCAAGGCGGAAGAAGCGAAATAATCGTTTCCTGCAAAAGTACCGCAAAGGGCTGTTGCCAAACCTCAAAAATGGTGAGCAACAGCCTTTTTTTATTGTTTGATCTGAATATTTGAGATTTTATAAAAAGTTGGAATTGCTTTTATCGTCACCGGTGAAAGCAATTCCGCTGAAAGTTTTGGGAAGATGGGTGCGGGGAAGATGACCTTTTTTCAAAAAGGTGTCTTCCCCGCAAAGCCATTTGGCAGCAACCTTTTTTTTATGCGTGCCGGGGATTCCGGATGGAAAACGATTTGTAAAAGCGGGAGATGTGTTGTATTTTTATTTTGTGATCAAGGCGAAAACAGAAAGGATGTTGTGCCATGGCAGTTGTTGCGTACAAACAGATCGAGATTTATTCCGGTGGAGGATTGGTCGAAACCCGGTCTTCCATTGAAAAATACATGGTCTCCAGCGGCTTTACGGTCATGACCGGAGAGGGCGGGTCTGCCCGGAATACCACCATTGCATCGGGCGGCAGCATGGTTGTCCGGGGGGGGTATGTCAGCAGTGCGAGTGTGCGTTATGGCGGTGTCATGCAGTTGCATCATGCGGCCTCGAATGTGATGCTTATGGGAGGGATTTTGCAGGTTTCCTCCGGTGGCTCGGCCCAAAAAGCAACCGTTTATCAGGGTGGTTCGGCGGTGGTTTATGCCGGCGGCGAGATGAGCGGATGCAGTGTACGGGATGGCCATGTTGCGGCCTCCGGCGGGCTTGTATCGGAGGTAAGCCTGCTCGGCGGCAGTGTGACCGTTGGCAGCGGCGGGATTGCCCGGGGTGTGGCACAAGAGGCGGCGGAAACGCTGGTTCATGTTTTCTCCGGCGGCCGGTTGGAATCGCTTGTCAATGACGGGGCGGAAACGCGATTGGATTCCGGGGCTGTGGCGGTTGACACGGTTTTGAATGGTTATATGGTGGAGGATATTTCCGGCTCGGTCACATCCCGGGTCTATGCCGCCACCATGACCCTGTATGACGGGGCGGTGCACAGCGGGACCCTGATGATCGATGCTTGGTCATCTCTGAAGGCATCAGCCGGGGCGACCATTGACTTTACGGTAGCGAAGCAAACCGTTGGCGGCGCGGCGTTGATCAACGATTGGAGCCGCATCACCGATGCCGGAGCCAATTACACCATCACGGTCAAAGCCGATCAGGCCGCCGGGACCTATGCTCTGGCGGGCGGCGCGGCCAAATTCGACAAGACCATCACGGTCAAGACGGCCGAATCCGAACTCGGTACGATCACCATCGGCGCAACCCTGACTGTCGGCAATATCAACTACACCCTGAACAAAACGGACGGCAATCTTTCGCTGACCATCAGCGAAGCCGCCTCCCACCCGGTAATCAGCGGCAAGATCAGTATCGGAAATGGTGAAATGATAGAAAACGCGGAAGTGATTTCCGGCGGCTATCTATACATCTCCAGCGGCGGCGTGGCGAACAGCACCACGGTGTTCTCCGGCGGCCAGATGACCATTTATTCCGGCGGTGTTGCGAACTCTACCATGGTGAACTCCGACGGCTGGATGTACATCTCCTCCGGCGGCGTGGCGAACAGCACCACGGTGAACTCCGGCGGCCAGATGTGGATTTCCTCCGGCGGTACAGCGAACAATACTACGATGATCTGGGGCGGCTTCATGGATATCTCCAGCGGCGGCGTGGCGAACAGCACCACCGTCAATTCCGGCGGGATGCACATC
>JAFQLP010000078.1 GCA_017414565.1 Lentisphaeria bacterium
ACTGGACGGAACCGGCCGGGATCGTGCTGATGCCGCCGCCATTCAAAATCACCGGCGAGGTCAATGTGTCGTTCTGAAACACCGCCATCCGCAACCCACCAGGGCTGTTGCCAAACCTCAAAAAAGGGGAGCAACAGCCTTTTTTTATCGCGGCCCGCGTGCTGACACCAGCCGCAACGGAGCCGCAAAAGCCGCCAGCATCTCCCGGTCGGCCGACGACATCTCCGCCGGTAATGCCAAAGCACAACGCATGGCCGGATGCCGCCGGATTTCACGGATCAGGCAGGCATATTCCGCCACCGATGGCAGATCCGCCAATACCGGATCAAGGATCAGAGCCATTTCGCGCCCGTGCTGCGGCAGACTGGCGGCAAATCCGGCCAATTGTTCCGCCCAATTCCCGAACCGTTGCCCGGCCGCGGCGGCGGCATCGGCAGATACCCGGATCGCCACCCCGCCGCACAGCAACACTTGACCGGCACACGCCGCCACCCACGCCGGCGCGGACCGCCGGTCATGTCCGGCAGGCAGATCCATACGGAACCGGCAGGCACCGGAACGGGCAGCGGCAGCGGCATTGCCCGGCGCGAATTCAGTGGTGAAGGGCGTCGTGTCATGGGCGGCAAACCGCTGCCATGTGATCCCGGACAATGTCTGCCATGCGGCTTCGGGGTCGTTCCCCAATACCACCGGTTCCACCGCCGGATCATCCCACATCAGCGACGGGGCCAACCACGGCAGCAGCAGCCGCAATCCGGCAGTATTCTCCGCCGTTACCGGCACTGCCATCAGATAGCCATCGCGGCTCCGGAAAATCTCGCCATCGGCGAATGCCGTCAAACTCCGACGGGCGGGAGCCGCCGCCAGCAGGAACCGGTCGCCGCCGCGGGTCCCGGCCGCCAGCAGTTCTCTGCCCGACAACACCGGCGAACGCGGTTCCACGGTGATCCCGGCGGATTCCGCCAAATCATTCAACAAAGCCAACAGTTTCACGCGTTTTCCTCCACCGCCGGTCTGTCGTCAAAAGACAGGAACCGGTGATCCAGCAGGTAATCCGTTTCCACCCGTTGCAGAGAATGCAGCATCTGTTGATGAAAATGCGGCATCCGCTGTGCCAATTCCCCGGTCAAACGCCGGAAATAAGCCCGGTCCCCGCTTTCCTCCAACTGCTGCCGGAAGGGACAATTCCCACAAACCGGATACGAAAACGCCGCCGCGGCTTCCACGATCAGCGACTCCGGCACATAGATCAATGGCCGGATCACCCGGACCGGCACCGACTTGGCCCGCACATTCGGCCCCATGGTCGTCAGACCCTGGCCCCGGGTGACGCTGATAAAGAAACTGGCAATGGCATCGTCCAGATGCTGTCCCAGCACCAGCCGGGAACATTTCCGCTCCATCGCCATTTTGTACAACAGTCCGCGCCGGAGCCGGGCGCACATCACACACGGTGTTGCCATCCCTTTTTCCGCCAGGATCGACGGCATGTTCAAACCGGTTTCATGCAGCAGCCATTGCTGTTCCGCCGCGTACCGGCGCAACTCCTCTGCACCGAAATCCGGAAACCCCGGATTGAAAAACGCAAATTCGACCTCAAACGGCACCGGGGCCCGGCGGTGCAGTTCCATCAGCACATGGGCCAGTGTCAAACTGTCTTTGCCGCCGGAGATCCCCACCAGCAGACGGCTGCCGGCCGGGATCATCCTGAAATCAGCGATCGCCTGCCCCGCCAACCGGCAGATCCGGCGGAAAGCACGGGTCCGGACGGGGTCAACCGCGTTTTTTTTCTGCATCGTACCGCTCATCAGCAAAAACAAAAAAAGCGCCCCGCGGGGCGCTCTTCTGCATCATCGCCGTTATTACATCCCAACGCCGATCACGCTCTTGTAGTCTTCCAAATTGTCTTTGTTGACCAGTTCGTAGCGGACGTTGAAGGTATCTTCCAGCGAGGACGGCGGCGGATTTTCGTTGAAGACCGCGCCATTGCGGATGGTGATCAGACCGGCGACCGCTTCGGTGGCGATCAACTTCTGCAGACCGCGGGTTTCGCCGTAACCGATCAGGATCAGTTTCGGACCGCGCTTGGCCTGGCAATCCTTGATGAACTTGCTCTTCGGGAAATCGCGCGGGATACCGACCATGGAGATGACCACATCCACATTCGGGTACTGGGTGACAAAAGCATCGAAATGCGAAGCGCGCATACGTTCATTCAGCGACATCATGGCCGGGGGAACATCCAGCGTGCCGTATTCCACATTCGGGATGAATTCCTTGCAGCAGTCAAGCACGAGCGGCGTGCGGGGGTCATCCTTGTGGCTTTCATCCATGATGAGCAAAGCACTCTTGGCGTCAAAGTTTTCCTTGGCGTATTTCGCTGCCTTGTGCATCTGCGAAGCATAGAACTTGAATTCGTTGTTCTGGATCTCTTTGGCATTGCCGCCCAGCATCCCCTGCAGGAAAATGATACCGAAAACGGCTACAACCAGCGTCAGGATCAACGCCAGCGGCTTGGCCAGCGGAAACGAATCCTGCTTCTTCTGGCAGATGACCATACCGATCAGGGCCACTACCATAATGGTTACACAAACGACACTATTCATGATCTACCTCTCTTGTTTTTTGGCTTATCCGCCTGATTGAATACAAGTAGAAAAACACCTTGTGTTGGCTTACTTTAACGCCTTTTTCCATAAAAGCAAGCAATTCCATCTCTCATTTTTCACAAAAATCCGCATTTTACCGATTCCCGCCCAAAAAATCACACAAAAAAAACGCCGGCAGGTTGCAAGCCGCCGCAGATGATGCTATAATTAGTTTCAGGATTATTAAACCGGTTTTAATCATGTACAGATTTAAATACCGGTCTAAAAACAAAAAAAACAAGGAGTTTCAAAGTGGAAAAAATCATCCGGGTGGGGATTGCCGGCTTCGGACGCAGCGGCTTTGGCATCCATGCAAACTGTCTGAAACACATGACAGACCGTTTCAAAATCGTGGCAGTGGCGGATCAGTTGCCGGAACGCCGGAAAGACGCCGAGGCCCTCGGTGCCAAAACCTACAATGATTACCGCGAATTGCTGGACAACGAAGAGATCGATCTCTTTGTGAATGCCACGCCGAGCCGGTTCCATGTGGAAGCCTCGCTCTATGCCATTTCCAAGAAACGCAACCTCCTCAGCGAAAAACCCTCGGCCCTCTGCGTGGCGGATTTTGACAAGATCGTGGCCGCCGCCAAAGAAGCCGGTGTGATGTTCTACCCCTTCCAGAACTCCCGCTTCTTCCCGTACTTCGCCAAATTGATGGAAATCATCGAATCCGGCGTGCTGGGCAAGATCGTTTACATCCGTTCCAACTGGAGCGGGTTCGGCCGTCGCTGGGACTGGCAGACCCTGCAGGGTGAAGCCGGCGGCAACCTCTACAACACCGGTCCGCACCCGGTCGATCAGGCTGTCGTGCTGTTCGGCGAAGGCGAATACCCGAAAGTCTTTGCCCGTATGCAGGCCGAACATGACGGCCTCGGCGGCGATGCGGAAAACTATGTGTCCGTTTACCTCTACGGCGAAAACAAGCCGGATATCGAAGTTGTCATCAGTTCGCTCCAGGCCTATCCCCAGGGCGAAATGTACAACATCAGCGGTACCCACGGCGGTCTTACCGGCGGCCCCGGCGGCCTGAAATGGAAATACTTCCTGCCGGAAGAAGCCCCGAAACACGAATTCTGGAAGCCCTGGAGCAACAACCGTCAGTACTGCTCCGAACAGCTGTCGTGGATCGAAGAAAGCTGGTCGTACACCGACAACAACAGCAACGCCACCGGCTTCTCCCAGATCGTCAGCAAACTGTACACCAACCTGTACAATGTGCTGGTCAACGGTGCCGAACCGGTCATCAAACACGACCAGGTCCGCCGTCAGGTCTATATCATGGAAGAAGCGCACAAGCAGAATCCGCTGCCGCGCAACAAGTAATAAGCACCGCAACCGTCCCTTCCCCGTGGAGGGACGGTTTTTTTCTGCCAATTTATCACGCAGGCCGCTGACATGACCGAAACTTTGCTGCTGATCGATGCCTATTCCCAGATCTTCCGCTGTTTTTACGGAGTCCGCCCGTTGAGCAACTCCAAAGGCGAACCGACCAACGCGCTCCCGCCATTTGCCCGTATGCTGCTGAAATTGCAGAACGATTTTCCGGGAGCCCGCGGCGCACTGGTCTTCGACTGCGGCAGAGTCGGATTCCGGACCCGGCTCAATCCGGAATACAAGGCGAACCGGACCCCGACACCACCGGAATTGAAAGCCCAGGTGCCGGTTATCCGGGAACTTGCGGCCGCATTCGGCTGGAACCTGCTGGAAGAACCGGAATACGAAGCCGATGACCTGATCGCGGCACTGGCTGCCGATTACCCCGGCGAAGTCCGTATCCTGACCAGCGATAAAGACCTGGCACAACTGGTGAATGACCGGATATCCATCCTGATCCCCGATCCCAAAAACGGATGGGTAATCCGGGATCACGCGGCAACCTGCACCAAATTCGGCGTGCGCCCCGACCAACTGGTCGATTACCTGTCACTGCTGGGCGATGCCGCCGACAACATCCCGGGCGTGCCCGGCATCGGCCCCAAAGGCGCGGCCGATATCCTGTCCCGCTACCATTCGCTGGATGCCATATTTTTGGCCCCGGAATCCGTCGCCAATGAACGCCACCGCCGCCTGCTTCAGGAACACCGCGAACGGTTGGAACTGAACCGGCAATTGATCGCATTGCGGCAGGATCTGCCCGCCCGACTCGGCAACGCCACCCTGGCCTGCCCCATACTCGAGCCCGCCTGGGATAAAGTCCGCCACGTCTGCGAACAAATGGAACTCCAATCCATCCTGAAAGCTTTACCGGCAAAACAGCCGGAAGCCATCCAGGATGACCTCTTCGCCAACCTCTAGGGCGAGTGTCGCCTTCAGAATGTCGCGCCCGCCTCGTTGGGCGGGCTTGATCGGCCGCGTGGCGGCTTCAAAATAATGCTATTGCTCCGTTGTCGCAATAGCAGGGGGCGAGTGTCGGAGGCGCGGCCGCTGCGGAATAGGGCTAGTGCTCCGTTGTCGCAATAGCAGGGTCCGTGCGACGGCGGCGCGGCCGCTTCGGAATAGGGCTATTGCTCCGTTGTCGCAATAGCAGGTGTCGCATGTCGGCTTTAAAATATCGGGGTGGCCCAACGAGGCCACCCCCTACACATTTTA
>JAFQLP010000079.1 GCA_017414565.1 Lentisphaeria bacterium
CAGGCACAGATCACCTCCGGCCGGACCCCGGATGTGGTTCCCCGCAGCAGCAGATCGTTGGCCCATGCCTGCTGGAGATCGCCGCAGAGAATGGCAAAATCAATGCCGGAACGGACCGCATCCGCCGCCGTGAATCGTCCGGCAACAGCTTGCGCCACAGCAACATGAGTGGTTGGAGCACCGCGCCTCCGGTCATCCCGGTCGATGATATCATCGTGCACCAGTGTCCAGTTGTGGAAGACCTCGATGGCGGCCGCCGGGAGGAGCAATTTTTCCAGCGGCGCGCCGAATACCCCGCCGGACCAGCAGGTCAATGCCGGACGGAGGCGTTTGCCGCCGCGGGCCGGGTAATCGCGTACCGCCGCCGCCAGATAATCCGGCCGGACCGTATCCGGATACGGATCGGCGGCAAGCAGCGGATCAATGATGCCGGCAAGATGTGCCAGTGCTTCGCGGAAATCCATGGTCTTTACATTCTTACCGTGGCGCGGACACTCTTCCACAGCGGGCTGGTGAGGTCGATCTTTTTGCGTTGACGGGTCGCCAGCGGGATCGGGACCAGCGTGAAATCGTTGTGCCAGTGGCCGATGACCACATCGGTGTAGCCGCTCATGGCGGCATGGACGGCGTTTTGCGCCAGCATGGCACAGAAAACGGCGTCAGTACCGCTGGCAGGCAGACTGCGGATGGCATACGACGGATCGAAATATTTGATATTGACCTCGATGTTTTTGGCCGCAAAATATTCGTTGATGCGTTTTTTCAGCAGCAGCCCGATATCCTGATGGAGTTTGTTGCCGGAAGCATCCCGTCGGGCGGATTCAGTTTCAAAGAGATTCTGACCGGCCCCTTCGGCCACCAGGATCACCGCGTGGTGCCGCTCGGCCAGCCGATCTTCCAGATTGGGGAGCAGGGATTTCATGCCGTCGCCATCGAGCGTGAACGGATTTTCCGGGACCAGGCAGTAATTCACATGGGAATTGCCCAGCGTGGCGGCGGCGGCGATGAATCCGCTGTCGCGCCCCATGACTTTCACCAGACCGATGCCGTTGTACGCGCCTTCGGCTTCGTTGTGGGCCGCGGTGACAAAATGGGCCGAGGTGTAGATCGCCGTTTCAAAGCCGAACGATTTGTCAATGAAGCCGATATCGTTGTCGATGGTCTTGGGGATGCCGATCACACTGATCTTGAGATTGCGGCGTTGGACCTCTCCGGCAATGTCGTGGGCGCAGCGCAATGTGCCGTCGCCGCCGACACAGAAGAGGACATTGATATTCATGCGGTCGAGGGTATCGACCATGATCTTTTCGTCCTGCCGTCCCCGGGAGGAGCCGAGGATGGTGCCGCCGATTTCGTGGATGCCGTCCACCACATCTTCGGTCAGGATCATGGGTTCCAGATGAAATTGCGGTACCAGCCCGCGATAACCGTACCGGATGCCGTAAACCAGCGGCACACGGTACTGGCGTTTGAGGGTGCGGATCAGAAATTTGATGACGTCATTGAGGCCGGGACAGAGGCCGCCGGCGGTCAGGATCGCCGCCTTGGTCCAGGCGGGATCGTGGAAGATCTTGGCGGTTGCACCCGCCTGCCGGAAATGCGGGATGGTTTCTCCGGCGGCGGTGTAGGCATCGAGTTCTCTGATGCTGGAGGGATATACGATACCGCCGTTTTCCGGGACCCAGTCGCGTTCCGGAACCGGGTTTTGAATTTCCTGTGTTCCAAGCAATTTTACATCGAAATCTTTTTGGGTGAGCATTGCTGTTTCTCCTTGTCCCGGCTATTGTCAAAAATAAAATTTCTGCTTCAAATGCAAATGGTTTCAGAAAATATATACGGTTGCCGGGGGATTTTCAATCAAAGAATTGGATTTTTTGTTCAGACGGGACTACAGTATTCCGGACTTGTTTCAAACGTCAGGAGTGGTGATGAGAGGATTCTGGAAACAGATTTGCTGTTGTGTGCTTACCGGCGGTGCCGCCGGTTGGCTGGCTGCGGATGCCTCATACCGGCTTACTGATCCGGTCGCCTCTGCCGTGTTGTTGACGGCCGGTATGCTGACCGGTGCATGGTGCGGCCCGCTGATCCGCCGGTTTCCCCGGAGCAGTGGCGTGACCGGTGCCGCCGTGCTGGCGGCGGTTGCCGCACTGCCCCCGGAGCCGCTGTTGCTGCTGCCGGTGGCGGCTTTTGCGGTGGGGGCTTTTCTGACGGCTCTGCCAGGAGAATGGCGTTTTTTTATGCCGTCACTGGCGGCCGGGGTATTGCTTTTTGCGGGCGGGATATCGTTTGCCCGCCGCAGCGGGACGGACTGGCTGTTGTTGTGGCTGGCTGTACCGGGGGTATGGTGGTGGCTGGGATCGGTGTTCCGTTCCCGGCGTTGGGCGGCGTTGCTGTTGGCGGGACTGCTGTTGGCGGTGATGACTGCCGGCAGTTACCGGCGGCTGTCGGGCCATACCGGAATGGACTGGCACGGGCGTGACCGGCAGGGCGAATGGCATTGCCGGATCGTCCGGGGCGAAGCCGATGCTCTGCAGATGATTTTTTCTTCCGGCGGGCGTCATTTTGTGCTGCCCCGGCATCTGGTGCGCGGATCATCGGCGATGCTGCCGGCGATATTGCAGTCTCCGGTCGCCAAACCGTCGCTGCTGGTGGTGACGGATGCGCCGTCATCGGCGTTGACGGTGGTGGAGGATCTGGTGGGGGAGATCGGGTTGTTGAGTGCCGGTCGCCGGGCTGTGGCCGCTTTTTACCCGCAGAAAAATGCGACCTGTTACTGGTCGGTGGAGGATTTCTTTGAACGGTTCGATCCGGCATCCCCCTACGATGTGATCGTGGTGTTGGATCTGCCGCCGTCACCGCCTGCGGCCAAGGCCCGTCTGCTGGCGCGGTTGCGCGGCTGTCTGGCGGCGGACGGCGCGCTGGTGACACCCCGGGCGATGCAGCCGGATGAACCGGCCCTGCCCGGATGCCCGGAAATGACGGTTTCCGGACGGGCCGCGGTAACGGATTGGGCATCAGCATCGGCCCGGCTGGCAGAACATGTACCGGGTTCCCCGGCCGCTCTGCTGGAGATGCTGTACACATACCGGGTGCCGGAACCGGTCCCGGATGCCCCGGCGCAGAAAGCCGGGATGAAGATCTTTGCCGCCGTTTGCAACTGGTTGCCGGTATGGAAGTTCTGGTTGCCGCTGCCGGTTTTGCTGGCAGTTTTCTGGGGTATCCGGATGTGGGTCGCCCGGGGGGTGTCCGGCGGTGCCGGCTGGTGTGTGTTTGCCGATGGCGTGGCGGTGATGACGCTGGTGCTGACGGCGACGATGCTGGTGTGGCAGGATGTGCTGCTGCCGGGACGGTTGATCCCGGCGGCACTGCCGGCGGCGGTGCTGATCTTTCCGCCCGGTCAGACGCTTTGCGGCGGCCGGTGTTCCCGGGGATTGCTGGTATTGGGTGCGGCCGTGGCGGCATGGTTGTTTATTCGTGGCGGCGGGGAATGGCAGCGTGCCGGATTGATACTGGTTTATCTGGTCCTGCTGGAACGCAATCCGTTCCCCAAACTGCCGTGTACGGAACGGATTATTTTTTACGGCTGGGGATTGCTGGCGGGCGTGGTTATTTTCATGCTGCTGCCGCCGGGGAACGGTTTGGTGTTTGCCGCCGGACTGCTGCTGCCGGATCTGCTGTTCCGGCGGGGGTGTCGTAAAACGGCTTGAAATTTGGTGTTCCGCCGGGTATATTTTCAAGAAGTTTTCGCAACAGTTCAACACAATCAGGGAGTAGAACGATGCAACTGGTCAATTCTGCCATTCACGAAAGTTTGAGCCATTCCTCCGGTATCCGCAAAATGTTTGAGGCGGGTATCGAAATGAAGAAAAAATACGGGGCCGACAACGTTTACGACTTCAGCCTCGGCAATCCGGATGTGCCGCCGCCGGCGGCAGTTGCGGATGCCCTGCACCGGATCGCGGACCGGGTCAGTGAACCGTTCAGCCTCGGTTACATGCCGAATGCCGGATATCCGGGGTTGCGGGCGCAGTTGGGTGAATATCTTTCGGCGGAACAGGGCGTGGAGATCCCGGCCGGTCATGTGCTGGTGACGGTGGGTGCCGCCAGTGCGCTGAATGTCTTTTTCCGGGCGGTGCTGGAGTGCGGCGATGAAGTCATGACCCCCAGCCCGTACTTTGTGGAATACGGTTCCTACTGCGGCAATTACGGCGGCGTGCTGAAAACGGTTCCCTCCCGGGATTTCACATTTGAACTGGATGTCCCCGCCATGGCGGCCGCGCTGAACGCCAAGACCCGCGCGATCATCCTCAATTCCCCCCACAACCCGACCGGCGTGATCTACCGGCGGGAATCTCTGGAGGCGTTGGCGGAGGCGGTCGCTGATGCGGAAAAGCGTTACGGCCGGCCGATTTATGTGATCGCCGATGAGCCGTACCGGTTCCTGAATTTTGATCAGGCGGAGATCCCCTCCTTCTTCACGGTTTTCAACCACAGCGTGATCGTCGGGTCGTTTTCCAAGAGCCTGTCGCTGGCGGGGGAACGGGTCGGGTATCTGGCGGTGAACCCCGGCATTTCCGGCGGTGATGAATTGATGAATGCGCTGATTCTCTGCAACCGTATCCTCGGGTATGTCAATGCTCCGGCGATCGGCCAGCAGGTGTTGGCGGCCTGTTTGAACGAACAGGTGGATGTGGATATTTACCGCCGCCGCCGTCAGGCCATGGCGGAGGCACTGGACGGTGCCGGGATCGCCTACACCATGCCGCGCGGGGCGTTCTATTTCTTCCCGAAATCGCCGGTGGAGGATGAACGGATCTTTGTCGATGCGCTTCTGCAGGAACGCATCCTGGCGGTCCCCGGCCGGTCTTTCGGTACACCCGGTTATGTCCGGCTGGCGTTCTGCGTGGATGAAAAAGTGATCCGCGCCGCCGCCCCCGGATTCGCCCGGGCGGCAGCCGCTTTGCGTTGACGGCGGGTGGAAAAACCGGTAAATCCGGGGGATCATCGCATCAACGACTTGCAAAAACCGGATTCCGGTGCTATATTCAAGGGGAAAAGCCCAATAAAAGCGGAGATGAAAACATGACCAGACCGATTGACCGATTCATGGCGGCTTTCCCTTATGAAGGCCTGACTTTCGATGACATTTCGTTGGTGACGCTGTATGCGGATTTCCTGCCTGCCGAGGCGGATATTTCCAGCCGGTTTTCGCGCCATGTGCAGTTGAACATCCCCTTCTCCAGCGCGGCCATGGATACCGTGACCGAAAGCGCGATGGCCATTGCCATGGCCCGGCTTGGCGGGATCGGGGTCATTCACAAGAACCTCTCTGTTGAACGGCAGGCGGAAGAAGTCCGCAAAGTCAAGTACTATCTGAACGGTATCATCCGCAACCCCGTGGTTTTTCATCCGGAACAGACCGTGGCGGAGATGCTGGGCGAAAAACGGGCCAGAAAATACTCTTTTTCCGGTTTTCCGATCGTCGATGATCAGAACCGTCTGGTCGGGATGATCACGGGTCGGGACATCAAATTCCTGGCGAACTACAATGTCAAGATCCGCGATGTGATGACCCCCGATCCGGTCAGGGGGACCGAAGATACCTCCATGACCGAAGCCTACCACATCATGCAGGAACAGAAGATCGGCAAGTTGCCGCTGGTCGATGGGGAAGGCCGCCTCAAAGGCCTCTACAGTTTCCTCGATGTCAAGACGCTTATCGAGCATGAGGCCCCCGATTACAACCGCGACGCCCAGCATCGTCTCCGGGCCGCTGCCGGGGTCGGGCCCTACAACTGGGACCGGATCGAAGCATTGGTCAACGCCGAAGTCGACGTGCTGGTCGTGGACACCGCGCATGGTCACTCCAAAGGGGTGATCGACACCGTGCGGGAGGTCAAAGAGCGTTACGGCGACCGGGTCGATGTGATCGGCGGCAATGTGGCCACCAGCGAGGGGGCCAAAGCGTTGGCGGATGCCGGTGCCGATGGTGTCAAAGTCGGTATCGGGCCGGGTTCGATCTGCACCACCCGCGTGGTGGCCGGTGTGGGTATCCCGCAGGTTACGGCGGTTTACAATGCCGTTAAGGCACTGCCCTCCGATGTGCCGGTGATCGCTGACGGCGGGATCAAGCAGTCCGGCGATGTTGCCAAAGCACTGGCGGTCGGTGCCAGTTCGGTGATGATGGGTTCGGCGTTGGCCGGTACGGCAGAAAGCACCGGCGAAACCGTGCTGCATCAGGGCCGGAGTTATGTGGTTTACCGCGGCATGGGCAGTCTGGAAGCCATGAAGACCGGCAAAGGGAGCCGTGAGCGTTACGGTCAACCGGATGTGGAAGCGGAAGCCAAACTGGTTCCGCAGGGGATCGAAGCCATGGTGCCGTTCCGCGGTCCGGTGGAAAATATTGTGTACCAGTTTGCCGGCGGGTTGCGTTATTCCTTCGGGTATTGCGGTGCCCGCAATATGGCGGAACTGCATGAAAAGGCGGAATTTGTCCGGGTCAGCGCGGCCGGTCTGCGGGAAGCCCATCCGCACGATGTGACCATGCTCAAGGATGCGCCGAATTACAGCAGCGGTCATTGATTTTCGGAACCGGAGAAGCACTGAATCATGGGCAACCTGAAGATCCGCAAATTGCCGAGTATCCGGCGGTTGCCTACATACCTCTACAAACTCAAAGAAATGGATCGCGATGGTGTCGGGATCGTGGCGACGCCCGAATTGGCGCGGTGCATGAATCTGGCAGAGATCGTGATTCGCAAAGATCTGGCGCTTACCGGTGTCAGCGGCCAGCCGGGGGTTGGATACCGGGTCCCGGAGTTGATTGATGCGATAGTCCGCTATCTCAAGTGGGATTCCCCGGCGGAAGCGGTGCTGATGGGGGTGGGGTCTTTGGGAAAAGCCCTGCTCGGCTACAGCGGTTTTGCCGATATCGGGCTGCAGATCGTGGCGGCATTTGACAGTGATCCGTCGAAGATTGGCGAATCGGTCCATGGCCGGACGGTGATGGCATCGGCGGCGGTTGGGCCGTGGTTGAAAATGCACCCGGTGCCGCTGGGGATCATCTGTGTGCCGGCGGCGGGAGCCCAGGAGGCGGCCGATCAACTGGTTGCCGGCGGTGTGCGGGGGATCTGGAATTTTGCCAATGTGAGTTTGGTGACGCCCGATGATGTGATCGTGCAGCGGGAGGTGATCGCCGGCGGGCTGGCGGAGTTGTCCGTCAAATTGGGGGTTTTGAACGGCGGCGGGATGCCGCTTGAATGAACCGGATGACGGAAGAAATGACGGATGGATTTCCGAAAACAATACATATAATTAAAGAAAGGGAAAAAGAAAATGGCTGCGAAACTGGTTGTTGCCGGTAACTGGAAAATGAATATGACCGCCTCCGAAGGCAAGGCGTTGGTCGATGCGCTGAAGCCGCTGGTTGCGGATGTCTGTCCGTGTGCCTGCACGGTGATCGTCTGCCCGCCCTTTACCACGCTGGCCACGGTTATCGAAGCGGCCAAAGGCAGCAACATTCATGTGGGTGCCCAGAATGTTCACTGGGCGGCGAACGGTGCCTTTACCGGTGAGATCTCGGCGGCGATGCTGAAAGAAGCCGGTGTGGAATATGTGATCATCGGCCACAGTGAACGCCGTCAGTATTTCGGTGAAACCGATGCCACGGTCAATGCCCGTATCAAGGCGGCTCTGGAAGCCGGTCTGAAACCGATCGTCTGCATCGGCGAAACGCTGGAAGAACGCGAAGGCGGCAAGACCGAGGCGGTCCTGGAACGGCAGATCAACGAAGGTCTGGCCGGTTTGGAAGCGGCGTCGCTGGCGGATCTGATCCTGGCCTACGAACCGGTTTGGGCTATCGGCACCGGTCGTACCGCTACGCCGGAAATGGCGGAAGACACCCAGAAAGCGATCCGCGGTTTTGTGGCGGCGCAGTTTGGTGATGCGGCGGCGGAAGCGATGACCATCCAGTATGGCGGCAGCATGAAACCGGAAAATGCGGCGGCTCTCTGCGCCCAGGCTGACATCAATGGCGGCCTGATCGGCGGTGCCGCTCTGAAGGCTGCAAGTTTCGCCGATCTGGTGAAGAATGCAGTCGCCGGCAACAGCGAAAAATAAGTAAAATACCGTGTAAACGGTACTTTTTTAGGAATATTTTAGCGTCTCTGGGCAAAAAGCATTTGACTTTTTGCCCAGGCGGCGTTATTATGCTTTGGTGTATATTTGTCGGTGAAATATCTCCATCCGCGGTGGATGGGGTCAACGAAGGATAGAGAAGTATGGGTTTGATGACCGTTGTTTTGTATGTGCTGGTCGTTGTGGTGGCATTGCTGCTGATCGGTTTGATCCTGATCCAGCCTTCCAAAGGCGGCGGCATGGGTGCTGCTTTCGGCGGGGTCGGCGAAGCCGTGCTGGGAGCGCATTCCGGCAGTCATTTGACCAAGGCAACGGTGATTCTGACCACGGTATTTTTTGTCGCGGCACTGGCATTGGCTGCTCTGATCGGGCTCGGCGGCCGGGATACCGGAGCATTGGATGGTGTTGACAAGGCACTGCAGGCGGAAACCGTCGCCGCGGCCCCGGAGGCGGCAGCGGCTCCGGTTCAGGAAACAGGCAAGTAACAATATAGTAACATAACGGAGTTGATGGCGTAATGTTTTTGCCGGTCCGGAACGGACGCGTTCCACCGGGTAAAAGAAAGCAACACGGCAGGGTGGCAGTACGGAGCGCGGCGGCAGCCGCGACCGGAAACACATCGGAGAGTGCATAAGATGGCGAAAAAAGACAATTCAATCCTGGCGGTAGATATCGGCGGTGGATGTTTGAAGATGGCGGAGTTCTCCTTTCCGGAGAGCGGCGGTGTCATTCTGGAGCGTTACGGCTTCAAGGATATGGGCGACCGCGAAACGGATATGGGGGTGGCGTTTGCGGAGGCCTATACCGCGCTTTTGGAGGAAATCCCGTTTCAGGCGAACCGGGTGCGTCTTTCCATTTCCGGCCAGGTTTCCTTTTCCCGTCTTTCCCCGCTGCCGAAGTTGAGCGGTAATTCCGGTGCGATTGCCAAGGTCGTTGAATTTGAAGCCGGTCAGGTCGTGCCTTACCCGATGAACGAAGTGGTCTGGGGCTATCAGCTCCTGAGCCATACCAAGCGCGTGGAGCATGTGCTGGATGCGGTCATCGGCGAAACGGCCCCGCAGATCGAGGTCGAAGAGGTCGAGGAATTTGAAGCCCTCTTTGTGGCCGCCAAAAATGACCAGGTCAGCATGTTCACCGATACCATTCTGGCCTCCGGCAAAGAGATCCTCTCGGTGGATATCGCGCCGCTCTCCATGTTCAATGCGGCCAAGGCCAGCCAGCTTGCCGAAGTGCAGGAAAGCATTTTGCTGCTGAATATCGGTGCCCGCTGCACCAGTCTGGTCATTACCGAAGGCAATCGTGTTTTCGTCCGTAACATTCCGATCGCCGGTGATACCGTGACGGCGCAGATCGCCAAGGAATTCGGTATCAGTTTCAATGAAGCGGAAGATCTGAAGCGGCGTCACGGGTTCGTGGCTCTCGGCGGCGGTTACGCGGAACCGGAATCCGAAGTGGCGGCCACGATCTCCAAGATCGCCCGTAATATCATGACCCGTCTGCACGGCGAAATCAACCGCTCGGTCAGTGTCTGGCGTTCGCAGCACGGCGGCACCGCGCCGCGGAAAATGCTGCTTTCCGGCGGCGGTTCGCTGATGTTCTATACCAAAGAATTCTTCGTTGAAAAACTGCGCTACGAAGTGGATTACCTGAATGTCTTCAGTGCCGGGGTCGGCCTGGGAGACGAAATCGACCGCAATGCGCTGGTCGAAGTTGCGCCGCTTTTCAGCGAAATGGTCGGCGTGATCCTGCGGGAGGTCATCACCTGCCCGGTGGATATTTCGCTGGTTCCCAAAGCGATCCGGTTCCAGCAGGAATTTTCGCGCAAAAAGCCGTTTTTCTACATCACCGCCGCCATGGTGGTTTTCTGCCTGGGTGCGGTGCTGATGGCGATGACGTTCCGCGCCAACTACAGCGAAAGCATGGTTTCCGCAACCCAGGGAGAGGTTGCCAAGACCATCGACATGAAAGAAAAGATCAATAATCTGAATGGTACGCGTTTGGCCGCCAAGAGCGAGTACGAAGAGGCGCTTTCCTTTGTTGACAGCCGCAAGACCTGGATCAAGCTGCTGATGGAATTGCAGACGATGATGCCGGACAACATGTGGCTGGCGGCGTTGGAAGGTCAGGGTACCGAGGTCAAGGCTCCGGTCGAAGAAGGTACCGCCGATGGGATGGACCTCGGCATGGGCGGCATGGATATGATGATGATGGCCGACGACATGATGATGGGCGAAGAAAATCCGGAAGAAAAGAAAGAGGACTATACCATCCGCAAGAACGCCAAAGAGACCGTTGAGGTTGCGGAGTTGCGTCTTCGTTTCTACACGCTGACCATGCCCAACGATGACATGGCCGAAGAAAAATTCCGTCAGGCATTCCAGAAGAGCGAGTTTTTCCAGAATGACAAGGAGGGCTTCTCGATTCTGAGCTATGATGGCGGCAGCGGCAAGAGCAAGGATAACCTGAAATCTTTTGTCGTGCTGGTGAAGCTCAAAGAACCTTTGAAGAAGTGACGGTGACGCAATCATGAAAAGATTTATCAAAAACAATCTGGTTTTTCTGATCGTCATGCTGTTGGCATTGGCGTTGGTGCTGATGTTGCTGGTTTTGGTGATCTTTGAAAACGGCCGCATGAACCGGGCAGACGGCGAAGTTGCCCAGTTGAAATCGCAGATCGAAGAATTGATCAAGCAGGACCCGGCGCCGGTGCAGGGCAACATTGAGCCCATCACCCGTGAAACGGAACTTTATCAGAAGAAAGTAGATGAACTCAAGGTCATGTTCGGCGGGGTCCGCCGTCCGGCGATGGAAGCGTTCTTCAAAACGCTCGGCGTGGATGAAACGGAGTTCATGGAACTCTTGAACAACGAGTGGAGCGAAGACGAAGACCGGAACAATCCGGGCGGTTACATCCGTTTCTACCAACTGTTCAGCCGCGGCGGCAAGTCGGAAGGCAAATGGAATCTGGCCAAATGGAACCGTGCCCGCGATGCTTTTGCCGAAGAATACCGCAAGATCACCATTGAAGATCTGAAGGGCAACAATGTGGATGAAGTCCTGATGCAGAGCCTCGGTATTCCGCGTAATTTTGACAAGAACGGCGAAACCTGCCTGCGTAATTTCATGTGGCCGATGCGCGCTCGGATGGCCGATCTGTTTGCCGGCAAGATCCCGAATCTGGACGGGAGCCGTCCGGAACGGGTCGAATTGATGCCGGAAGCGGCGGCATTCGGTTTTGATTTCAACCGCACGCCGAAAGCCGACGAGCGACTGGATAACATCACCCGCAACTTTGAGGTGATCGGTGATCTCGGTCGCCGGATCGTCAACAGCAAGGTCCAGTCGTTGAATTCGTTTTACATCCGCAACAACGAGTTCCTGTTTGCCGGTGAGCAGCAGGGCCCGTTCACGGTTTACCACTACAATTTCAGCGTGACCGGCAAGATCGAAGCGATCCGGGATCTGGTCAAGGGCCTCAACGAAGCGGCGAAAGAACGCCGTGTGTATCTGATCCGCAGCATCTATCTCTATGCTGTTACGGATGGTGCCATGGAAGTTTTCATTGCCAATGAACTGGCGGAAGAAGCCCGGCGCATGGAACTGATACAGGACCAGGAAGCCGGTGCGGAAGGTGCCGGTATGGGCATGGGTATGGGCATGGGCATGGGCCGTTCCACGGTCCGCCGCAGTGCTGCTGCCCGCAATCAGGCCAATATGATGGGTATGGGTATGGGCATGATGGGCATGGGTATGATGGACGAGCAGGCGCAGCGTGAGCGTGAAGCCCGGCTGGCCGCGGAAGATGCCCAGAAACCGTACAACGAACGGCGCAATTACGGCCGTGTCCTGTTTGGCGGCGATGATGTTTGCGAAGCCATCCTGGATGTTGAGTATGTGTTCATGGCAGAGCCGAAATTAACCGAGTAGCAGACGGAGGCATATTTTGGAATTCTTGAAACGACATTACGAGAAGCTGCTGCTGGCCGGACTGCTTCTTCTTTTCATCGGATCAATGGGCTGGCTGTTGGTAACGATGAAGCGTACGGGTACGCTGACCATTGAGCAGTTGAAACTGCCGAGCCGGGAGGCGGATTTTGTAGCGGTTGACCCGAACAACGAGGTTTTCCGTTTCCGCGAACGGATGTTTGAAGACATCGAATGGAAAAAGATCGAACCGCGCAACGAGGCTTTTGCCGCGTTCAGCACGGACTTTGTGATTCCTTTTGCGGCGGCCCGCTGCGGTCACTGTGAGCGGATCATTCCGTATTACTACTTTGAAGGCGGCAGAAGCTGTCCGTGGCAGGATTGCGGCAAGGAATTGGCAAAGCCGAAGATCCAGATCGGGTTCCGCTCCGGTATTCCCACGGCGGATGACCCGGATGGCTGTGGTATTCCGCATGACATCAAAATGAATTTCCGTATGAGCATTGAGGATCCGGCGAGCGTCCTGGATGACTTGGACCGCGACGGTTTCTCCAACCTCTATGAATACAAGTACGGTTTGCAGAATGGCGATGACGGTTCCATGATCCGCATGTCCAAGAAGCACCCGCCGATGTGGCACCGCCTGGCGGTTGTTGACACCGGCAACATCAAACTGCCGCTGATCCTGAAATCGGTGAACACCAACGGCAGTACCGACAAATCCCGCTGGGATATCGTGATTGATCAGGAAGGCAAGGACCGTCCGATCGAAACGATGTTGGCCGATACGGTCAATTACGAAGGGCTTTATCTGAATGTCAAGGATGTTTCCTGTGATCCTGCCAAGCCCGCCGAAGCGACCGTCACGCTGGAACTGGACGGCACCGAGATGACGATGAAAGTGGGTGAAAACCTGATTTCCGGCAAGCCGTTGGCGCAGTTGGTCGATATCCACAGCGGCAAGATTTTTATTGCTGATACCGGCAAACGGATCTCGGTCGGGGAATCCCGGTCGGGCGTGACCCAGTATGAGGTCAAACGGATCGATATGAACAGCAATGAAGTTTTCCTGATCGAGAACCCGAACCGGAACAATCCGGTGGAAGTGGAAGAACCGATCACGACCCGCGGCAAGATCCGGGAAAACGAGCGGGTACGCGAAAAGCCGGCCAATGACGGCTTGGGCGATATGATGATGTAATTGGGTAGAAACACACAAATTAATCATAGAAAATGAAGGTGAACAGAAGTATGAATAACTCGAACCGGAAGTTTCTGTCCCGGACGCTCGGGTTGGCCGGTCTGATGCTGGTAAGCGTTGGATCAGCGGCGGCGACGGAAGCAGAAAGCCAGAATGCTTCGGCGATGAGGACTCTGACCGCGCAGGCGGAAGAGGCCCGTACCAAACAGTTTCAGGAGATTGAGAAACTGATCGCAAAAGCAGAGAATCTGTACGACGAAGGCAGCTATGCGGAGGCGGAAAGGGTCTTTGTTGTTGCTTTGGATGCGTTGCGTCCGCTGCCGGGCGAATTGGCGGCATCGCGTTTTGCCGAAGTGCTGGCGGAATACGACAAAATGTGCCGGGCGTGGGGCGAAGGACTGTTGGCGGATGCCATCAAAGATACCCGCAGTGAACCCCGCCGTCTGACCGTTGCGCTGCAGAAGGCTTCGGAAGCACTGAGCCGGGAAGAGGGGGCCCGGAAATATCTGGCGGCCCGGAACAACGAAAAGTTGGTCCCCGGTGATTTCGCGGCCCGGATCGCGGAATTCTCGGAACTGTGCCGCAAGATGCAGAACGGCGATGAATTCACCCGTGCCACCAGTTTTGAAGAGTTCAACAAGAACTACGAACAGAATCAGGAAAAGATCACCCGTCTGATCCGGGAAGCCAAGACTTTCTACAGCAACCAGAAGTACGAAGATGCCGTGTTGCGGTTGGAAAAAGTCTATCTGATCGACCCCTTCAACCAGACTGCCGCTTCGATGCTGCAGAAGGTTTACACCCAGATGTACAGCGCGGCCAATGCCCGTCACAAGGCGGAGATCATGGCGCAGCTCGGTGTCAACAACTGGACCTGGGTTGAACCGGTGTTCCCCAGCGGTCTGGACAGCACCAGTGAACGGCAGGCGGAAATCAAGGCCTCCGGTTCCGACAGCGTGTTCGCCCGGATGGAACGGATCGTTTTCCCGAATGTGGATTTTGAGGATGCCGACATCTTCACGGTGGTGCGTTTCCTGAACTCCCGCAGCAAGAATTATGATCCCGAAAAAGAAGGCGTGAACTTCATCGTGGTGGTTGACAAGACGGTTGCCGACAAGCTCAACCGCGTGAACATGAACTTCACCAAGATTCCGCTGAATGAACTGCTCCGCTACCTCTGCCAGGATGTGGAACTCAAGTACAAAGTCGAGGGCGACAATGTGGTGATCGGCCGTACGGTCGATGAAATGCAGACCCAGTCCTTTTCGGTGCGCGGTGACCTGATCTCCAACATCAGCGGCGTGGCCGTGGATGGCGGCGATCAGCAGGATATCGATCCGATGGCGGCTGCCATGGAACCGCAGAATGCTCCCATGAACATGATGGACCCGATGATGGGTGCCGGTGCGGCGGATGCTGCTCCCGGCAACAACATGATGGGTGTGGGTGCCATGGGCGGCGGCGACGGCCTGACGGTAGCCTCCCGCGATGCGGTTGACATCAACCAGTTGATGAGCGGTGCCTCCACGATCCGCACGGACCGGGTGAACTCCGCCAAATTGCAGAAATATTTTGCGGAACGTGGTGTGAAGTTTGAAAAAGGTTCTTCCATTACCTACAACCGCCGCACCGGCAAGTTGATCGTGCGCAACACGGTCGATAATCTGCGCCGTCTCGATGAACTGCTCCGTCAGCTCGATTCCATCGAAACTCCGCTGATCATGGTCGAAGTGAAACTGGTCGAAGTCACCGACAAGGACGCGCAGGAACTTGGTTTTGAATGGGCGTTGAACATGGTCGATACTTCCGACAGCAAGAACACCCAGTGGACGGAAACCACCGGCAACCCGGTCCGTAATTCAAATGCGCTGATCAATCCGAATTCGGCGATCAGCAGTGACATCGCTACCGCGACCGGCGGCAGTGTCAAACTGCTCAACAATCTCAAGATTTTCCCGAATTTCGGCAACGGCATCTTCAAGGATGTGGATGTCAACCTGAATCTGACGGTCAACGCGATCAGTCAGAACCTCCGTACCGAAGTGTTGTCGGTGCCGAAGGTCGTGACCAGCAGCGGTTCCACCGCCAAGATCGACATGACCCGCCGTTACTACTTCCCGAGTTCCTGGGAAGAACCGAGTTTCGATACCAGCGGCAACTTCAGCACGGTCGAAGTGCCGACTCCGGAATGGGAGGATGAAGGTAACGATATCGGTATCATGCTGGAAGTCACCCCGCAGGTCGATCCGGACAACTACACGATCACCATGCATCTGCATCCGATGATCACCGAGTACATCGGCAAGACCGATGATACCGTGACGCTGTCGCAAGGTTACATTGACTATGCGGATGAAACGCCGCAGTATATCACGACC
>JAFQLP010000080.1 GCA_017414565.1 Lentisphaeria bacterium
CGGTTGGCCGGAACCTGAAGCATGTATTCAAAAAATGCGATCCCCCAACTGACCAACACCGCAATGAACCACGGTTTGCTGCTGAGGTCTTTCAGGTGCCCGTACCAGGCAAAGGTCATAAAGCAATTGGACAGGATCAACAGGCCCACGGTGGACCAGATGACCGGATTGAACCAGTTTGACATGGCGTGATCTCCTTTATCTCCGGTGATTCCGTCCGCTGCTCCGGCGGTTGCCGCCGCGGTGATGGCCGCTGCCGCCGCGCCGTTCCGCCGGACGGGGACGCGCCGCACCGGGGACCGGTTCCGGCAGTACCAGCATTTCTTCGGTCGGCTGGGTGCTGGCAAATGTCACCCCCAGCAATTCTTCGATAGCTGGCAGATTGTAGGCCCCGTATTCGCAGAGGAAACTGATGGAGGTCCCGGTGTGTCCGGCACGGCCGGTCCGCCCGATGCGGTGGACATAGTCTTCGGCGCGTTCCGGCAGGTCGTAGTTGATGACCAGCGAAACATCATCCACATGGATGCCGCGGGCCGCAACATCGGTGGCAATAACGATTTTTTCTTCGCCGCTGCGGAAACGCTCCAGGATCCGGATCCGTTTTTCCTGCGGAATGTCGCCCGACAGGATCGGGATTTCGATGCCGTACCGGGCCAGATCCTGCTGAAGCCGCAGATTGACATCTTTGCGGTTGCCGAAGATCAGCATCCGGTCAAACGCCATGTTGCGGATGAAATACAATGTCAGGGCCAGTTTCTCATCACGCGAAACACTGTAAAAGGTTTGGGTGATGTTTTCGCTGACCATTTTTTCCGGTTCGCTTTCCAACTGCACCGGCGATACCAGCCAGCCGGAGGCCAACCGCAGAATGCTGTCTTCGAGGGTGGCCGAAAACAGCATGGTCTGGCGTTTTTCCTTGTGCGGCAGGTGGGCAACGATCCGCTTAACATCCGGGATAAAGCCCATATCAAGCATCCGGTCGGCTTCGTCGATCACCAGAAATTCGACTTTGCCCAGTTTCAGGGCGCCGGTGCAGGTGTAGTCGATGATGCGTCCCGGGGTGCCGATCAGCAGATCCAGCGGCTGGTTGAGCTGACGGCTCTGTTTTTCGTGATCCATGCCGCCGAACACCACCTGACAATTCAGACCGGTGAAACACGCCAGTGCTTCGGCATCTTTGTGGATTTGAATGGCCAGTTCGCGGGTCGGTGCCAGCACCAGAGCCCGGGGGGTGCCGTTCGGCCGGTCCTCCGGCAGCGGCTGGTTCAGCATCCGGGTGAAAATGGCGATCAGAAAGGCCGCCGTTTTGCCGGTCCCGGTCTGGGCTTTGCCGGCAATGTCTTTGCCTTCCAGAGCGCAGGGCAGGGCCATGGCTTGGATCGGGGTGCAGTATTCAAATTTCTGGGCCTGGATACCGAACTGGACATCCTGATGGATCGGCAGATCCAGAAACCGGAGTTTGCCTTCCGCCACCGGGACATCCTGCAAAGATTCCGGTTTGACCGGTTTGACCGGCTTGACGGCTTCGGGCTGCCGGGGGGCGGCGTTCTTTTTGCTGTTGCGCGGTTTCCGGTTGCGGGTTTCCGGCGCGGCGTCCGCTGACGGTACACTGGCTGGTTTGGGATTCTTTTTCCGGTTGGAAACGCGGTTAGCCGGCTCCCCGCCGGAATGCCGTTTTTTCGGTGCCGCCGCAGGGGCGGCCGTTTTCCGGGGGGCGGGATCGGCTCCGATCAGACGGAGCAGGGATTTTTTCAGAGTGTCAAACATTTTTTTCCAATTCTCGGGCTTGGTTACAGATGAATTCCACCAACGCATCGCGGAATTCCGGACGGCGGAGCCCGAATTCCACCGTGCTTTTCATAAAATCAAGTTTGTTGCCGATATCGTGGCGCCGTCCGGCAAACCGGAGCGCGTACAACGGTTCGGTCGCAATGAGCCGGCGCATGGCATCCGACAACTGGATCTCGCCATTTTGGCCCGGCAGGGTTTCCGCCAGCGCGGCAAAGATCCCCGGCGTAAAGAGGTAACGCGAGGCGATCGCCAACCGGCTCGGTGCATCGGCAGCCGCCGGTTTCTCCACCAGATCGGCTACCCGGTAGAGCGGGCCATCCGGGGTCGCCGCCGGACGGATGATGCCGTAGCGGGAAACTTTGTCCGGCGGCACCTCCTCCACGGCAAAGACCGAGGCTCCGGTCTGCCGCCAGGCATCGCAAAGTTGGGCCGTGACCGGTTTGCCGTGACCGGTGACGACCGTATCTCCCAGCAGGACCGCCACCGGATCGTTACCGGCAAATTCCCGGGCCAATTGCATGGCTCCGCCCAGACCATTGAGGTCTTCCTGCCGCACATAATGGAGTTTGGCCAGCCGGTCGATGCGGTCAAGTTCCGCCAGTTCGGCGGTGCGTTTTTTTCCGGCCAGCCGTTTTTCCAGTTCCACGGCCGGAGAAAAATGATTCCGGATCGCCTCTTTGCCATCGCTGACAATGATCAGGATCTCTTCGATGCCGGATGCCGCCGCTTCTTCCACCACATATTGGATGACCGGTTTATCCACCAGCGGGAGCATTTCTTTGGGGACAGCGCGGGAAAACGGCAGGAAACGCGTGCCGAACCCGGCCGCCGGGATCACGGCTTTGCGGACGACGGGAAAACGGTTCATAGATACGCCTGCTTCATGTCGCGCACGATCTGCGGCACGATCACTTCGATGTGGTTTTCGTGGAAGACCTGCTGCATTTTTTCCAGCATTTCCGCCCCGTGGTAGGTTCCGATGATCGCGCCGCCGGACCCGGTGAATTTGGCCGATGCCCCGCAGGCGCGCGCCAATTCCACCATCCGCCGGTTTTTGGGGCTGATGGCACTGCTGCATACTTCACAGCGGAGATCGAAATTGCGGTCGATCAGGGCCGGGAGCCGGTCGTAATCCCGGGCCGTCAGGGCATCGCGTACCCGGTCGGCCAGATCGCTCCATTCCGCGATCGCCGCCAGCACCTTCGGGTCGCCCGCATCGTAATCACTGCGCAGACGGCTGTGCAGGATCTCCGAACCCTCCGCCAGATCGGTGCGGTAGGCAATGTAAAGCGGCAGATCATCCGGAATGTCGATGTATTCGTAACGGCCCACCTGATGCTGATCCATGTAGGCTTTGTCAAAATCCATGTAAACCGGGTGATTGAACGCCTGTGCCACCCGGTCCTGCAGTCCGGCCGGGATACCGAGTTCCTCCCGTTCGACCGACAGCACCAGATTGGCCAGATGCGCCGGCGAAAGCTCGACTTCGTAAAAGAGGCAGAGGGCCCGGATCGAAGCCGTGATGATCGCCGAAGACCCCGCCAGGCCGAGCCGGTTGGGGATGTTGGTATGATAGCGCAGCGTAAAATTGCGGTCGTGCAGTGTCAGCCCCGCCGCCCGGCAATGATCGTGAAAACGGCGGATGGCCGCTTTCAACAGCCGGATGCCGCCGTAATAACCGTACTGGCGGACATCGTTGACCAGGTGTCCGATGCTGTCAAAGGTGCTGTGATCGCGGAGCGACGGCATCAGGTCCAGTTCCGGACTTTCATACAGTTGGACATCGGCATGATAATTGTTGAAGACAAAGGCAATGGTTTTGCCGTTGTAGCCGTCCGACGGATTACCGATCAAAGCTGCCCGCGGAAATGCTCTGGTTTTATAGATCATAACAAATATCCTGCCGTCTGATGGTTAAAGAAATACCGCCGCGATCGCGACCGCGATGATGATGCCGGCAAGCGTCATGCCGCCGGCAACGATGATGGCCGCCGTGTAAAGATCGGTCCGCTGCAGTTGGTTCGGCTGGGCCGCCTGGTTCCCGGTCTGCTGCCGGATCAGGGCGGCACGGCGGCCGAGGGTGCGGAAATATTCCCGGCGGAGATTTTCCACCGCCTGCGGGAAACCGTCTCCGGCGGTATCGGCTGACAGTTTCTGCAATTCGCCGGTCTGGACGGCCAGATCATCGCGGATACGCCGTTTGAGGCTCAAGCCGTCTTCCTCCTGCCGGAGTTCCTGTTCCAATTCTGCCAGATCGCGGGCCAGGCGTTCTGCCAGGTCGCGTCTGGCCTGACCGGCTTCGCTCTGGCGTTTCCAGACGGCGCGTTCCCGGCTGTCGGAGACAGCAGCAGATGCCGGAGCGGCCGTTTCCGGCGCGGCCGCCGCCGGTTGGGTGCTGGCTCGCATGTGGTCCCGGATATAGACCAGATTTTCGGTGACATAATCTTTGCGGTTCATCGCGGTTACGCCCTGTGTGAAATAAAACTACGGAGTGACACTTTTTGAATAATATATTAATATAGCACAGTTCATGGCTCCGTTCAACTTGCAGAGTAAATATTTCCGTCAGATCAGCGTCAGCAGCACCACCTCGCGGCGGCAACCGAAACGCCAGGGGAACGAGAGATGATTGAGTCCGGTGGAAATCAGCATGGCGGAGCCGGAATCCCGGTGCCGGAAAAGCCCCGCATCCAACCGGCGGCCGTACAGCGAAGCCGTGGCCAGCGGCCCGATTAGCGGCAGCCGGATCTGACCACCGTGGGTATGCCCGGACAGAGCCAGAAACGGCGGCGTTTCCCCGGGAGCCGCCACCAGCACATCCGGACAGTGGACCAGCAGCAGCCGGGTACACGGTCCGTCGGGCCACTGCGGCGGCGGTACCGGATAATCAAAATCGCCCATGCCGTAAATGGCGATTTTCCGGTCGGAATAAAGGTCGTGTTTCAGCAGCCGGAAGCCGTACCGGGCAAAACGTTCCCGCCAGTATGCGTGGGGGATCCATTCTTTGCGGGTCTCCCAGTTGCCTTCGACCGCCAGTTTCACCGCCCGGAGCGGGGCGAATGCCGCCAGCAGCGGCCAGCAGGATTCCAACTGCGACAGGTAGCCGGAAAAATCCCCGCCGCAAAGCAGGTAATCGGGATTAAAGGCGGCAAACGATTCCGCCGCCGCCCGGATGATCTCCCGGGTCCCGGCATTGTCCATGACATGGGCATCGGAAAAAAATCCGATTCGCAGACCTTTGGCCGCCGCAGTGGCAGCCGGCCAGGACAGCCGGGTCTCGTAAATCGGGCCGCGGGCAGCAGTGGTCATGCCCCGGTAAGAGATGACCTGCTGCCATTTTCCGCCCCGTTCCGGGAAATAACGTTCGGAACGGGGGATCAGCCGCGGCAGGACCGGCACTATTCCAGTTCCTGCAGAAGTTCTTCCGGCAGGACGGTCACTTTGGTAATGGTGCACTCACTGCCGTTGGGCAGCGTGACCTGTTCCCCGACCGCGCGGCGGTACACCGCCTGGCCGAGCCGGGTGCGGTAGGAAACAAAGTTGCGTTCCGGATCGCCGTCCCAGGCACCGAGGATGGTGTAAACGGTTTCCTGACCGGCGGCATCCGTCAGCGTCACCACCGTGCCGATCTGCACCACACCTTCGGGATCGGCAATGCGCAGCGACACCGGCTGCAGATTGGCCAGATCTTTTTCGAGTTCACTGCGGCGGCGGCCGAGGAAATTCCGGCGTTCTTTGGCGGCATCGAATTCCGCATTTTCGCGGAAGTCGCCGTGGGCGCGGGCGACCTTCAGTGCCTCGCGGTTTTCCGGGATCTGGACATTGATCAGATCATTCAGTTCCGCCAACAGCCGCTGATGCGACTTGATCGACGTGTAATTGGGTTCGGCAACTTCCGGAGCCGCGATCACTTTTTCGCGTTTGGAGAGACCGGCGTTCAGGATCTGCTGACCGGCACCGTTTTCGATATGATCGCGGAGGCTTTCGGAATGACGCGCCAGTTTGACCAGCAGGCTCTGGCGTTCACCGGGATTCAGGAAGAGCGCGCTCTGCAACGCACCGGTGATGCTGGCGGGATCGTCGCCGGCCGCGGCGATCATCTGCTGATGGAAATCGTTTTTCTCCAACAGATGCAGTTTGAGTTCGCGCTGGGCGGCACCCCATTCGCGGGGCAGTTTTTCCTGCGACAGGGCCTTGACCACATTGATCACATTGACCTGCCGGATGACTTCCGGCGACAGTTGGATCTTTTTGCGGTTTTTCCAGATCCACAGCAGCATATCCGAGCCGCTGACAGCCGCGGCCGCCAGCGCGCGGTCCAGTGCCGCCGGTTCGATTTCCGCGCAGACGGCGTTCAAGGCTTTGAGCGGCAGGCGCATGGCGCAACGGATCAGATAGTCGATATTGAACACGGCGATCGTCACGGATGCCATCACCCCCAGATCTTTGGCCGGGATATGGCCCCAGACCGCCAACTGGTCCAGCGGTGCGGTTTCCGGTTTTTCCGGCCAGAACGGAGCCTTGGCCAGCAGCGGGGTGAGAAGCGGCACCAGGTCGTCCGGCGCGGTGCGGGGCGCGACCTTGGCAATGACTTTGGCCAGCTGCAGGGCTTCGCGGACGGCGGTATCCGGACGGAGCCGGGTGAAAAAGGCGGTCAGCGAAGCGATGGCGCCGGCGGTATAGATGGTGGCCTGACCGGCGGCGGCTTCGCGGTCGATCAGAACTTCGATTTCTTCCAGACTGCGGCCGTTGCTGGAGGTACGGGGGTCGGCTGGCCGGGCTGCCTGGGCCGGCGTTTCGGAACTCCACCAGGCATTGAATTCATCGGGCGATTTACCCGCGGCGGCCGTAAGCTGGGCCATGGCTTTCATCTGATTTTCCGATACCGGGCAGAGAGCCTTCTTTTTGACGGCGGCGCGGAATGTGGCCGCATCCATGCGGGCCGCTTTGACCGGGTCGATGATGCGGCTGGTTTCCAGACCGGGCCCGAGCAGCGAGGCTTCTTTCAGGATGCTTTCGAGGGGGATCGCCACGGAACTGCCGCGGCCGTTGCAGGCGGTGATGGCAATGGTGCCGCTTTCGCTGTCCGGTGCCCCGGCGGTGCCCCAGCCGGCACTGCGGAAAACATAGCAGCCGGTCTTGAGGGCCAGCAGTTTGCGGAAACGGCGGATGATCTCGTTGGGCGGCAGGGCGTCATCGCGGAGGCCCAGGGCGCGAACCACGGCCACCCGGTTGAGGTAGGGGGGCAAAGTGGCGCGGATGGCGGCGATCAGGACTTTGCGGAAAATGGGGGAATTGGCAAAACCGAGCGCGGCGGTTTCGATGACAAAAGCGCACTGTTCGGGTTCCAGTTCGATCTCGTCGTTCTCGTCATTCCAGGAGGACCAGATGACTTCCAGTTTTTCGGCGGTTTCCGGGGAGACGCCGCCTTTGGCGTTTTTGAGGGTGGAAATAATGGTTTCAAGGTTTCGGGTGGTGGCATGTTCTGCCACCTGGACGATAAGATCGTCGAGTTGATTCTGATCCATGATGAACGTTTCTCCGTTTCCGCGTCGTGAACAAAGTGCTGTAATTGTAAAAGAACTGTCGGATATGCGACAATCCTATAATATACATCTTCTGAAAAAAATTGCCAGAAAAAAGCGTTCCCGCCGTGAAAAAAATGCGGCGGCGTGTAGATTAAGCCGTGTGTTTTTTTTATCAGTTGAATCACCGTAACCCACAGGGAGGTCATGACGATGGAACGACAGCGCAGAAAGATCTACCTTTCCGGACCGATCATGGACGAAAAGGAAGGACAGGCCCGGGAATGGCGGGAGGCCGCCAAAAAATTGCTCGGCGATGATTTCGCCCTGCTCGATCCCATGCGCCGCAAATTCGTTGACCGGCAGGTGGACAGTGCCAATGAGATCGTAGAGTTCGACCTGCAGGATGTGCGGGAATGCGACCTGCTGCTGGTCAATTACAACCGCGCCAGCATCGGCACCAGTATGGAGGTTTTTTACGCGGCCCACGATCAGGGGAAATTCGTGGTGGCGTTTTCGCCGCTGGCGTTTGCCGACTGCAGTCCGTGGATGGCCCGCTTCTGCACCAAGATCCTGCCGGATCTGGAGACCGCCGCCGCTTATATCCGCAGTCATTTTCTGGATTGAAAACGGAGGGTGTGATGCTTTTTATCTACAATCTGCTGCTGCCGCTGGGGGTGTTGTTCTTTCTGCCGGGACTGTGGTGGAAATACCGTCACCGGCCGGGCTGGAAAGCCACCTACGGGGAGCGTTTCGGGCGTTTTTCGCCGGAACGGGTCGAGGAGTTGAAAGCGTGGCACGGATCGGTCTGGATCCATGCGGTGAGCGTGGGCGAATCGGTGGTGGCCCTGTCGCTGATCCGGGCCTGGCAGAAACGCTGTCCGGAACAGAGGTTCGTGCTTTCGACCACCACCACCACCGGGCAGGAACTGGCGCGCAAACAGGCCCCGGAGGGGGTGGCGGTGATTTTCTGTCCGATCGATTTCCGGGGTTTTGTCCGGCGTACATTCGATGTCGTGCGGCCCGCCATGGTGACGGTTTTTGAAACCGAGATCTGGCCGAATCTGGTGGCCGAAGCGGCGGCCCGGCAGATCCCGCTGACATTGGTCAACGCCCGGATGTCCGATCATTCGGCCCGCGGCTACCGCCGGATCCGGTGTTTCATTGCGCCGCTGCTGAACCGGTTTGCGGTGATCGCGGCCCAGTCGGAGCAGGATGCGGAACGGTTCCGGATGATCGCCCCGCAGGCGGTGGTGGAAACCTCCGGCAACATCAAATTCGATCAGTCGGTACCGGCCGGATTGGAGCCGGTCGATTTTGCCGCCTGTTTCGGTCCGGACGCGGTGATATTGCTGGCCGGAAGCACCCATCCCGGC